>CAJYKY010000325.1 GCA_913775005.1 uncultured Achromobacter sp. | reverse complement strand
CTTCGGCGCGCAGCGTGAAGTCGCTGAGCGGATGCTGCGCCAGCCATTCACGGTTGACGCGCACCACGATGGACGTGTCACGCACCGAGGCCGTCAGCGGCAGCGGTTCGATTTCGCCACGGCGGCGGAACAACAGCACGGCAAGGCGCAGGCTCAGGATGGCTTTCCATTGCGGGCGCGTGCGGATCAGCGGTTCCAGCTTGGTCAGCTTGCCCTGGTGACCCAGCGCCAGCAGCGCCAGCAGTTGCTGGTCGGCGCGCGAAAAGCCCGGCATGTCGGCGTTTTCCAGCACGTAAGCCGTGTGCTTGTGATACGCGTTGTGGGCAATCGACAAGCCTACTTCGTGCAGATCAGCCGCCCAACCCAGCGCGGGCCGCAACTCGGCGCGTTCCTGGCCTTCGGGGAACATGGCGTCAAACAGCGTCAGCGCGGCGTGGCGCACGCGGCGCGCCTGATTTACGTCCACGTGATAGCGCTTCATGAATTGCCGTACGGACTCATCACGCTTGTCGTGTTCGTCGTCGCGGCCCAGCAGGTCGTACAGCACGCCCAGGCGCAGCGCGCCGTCGCCGGTGTGCATGACATCGATGCCGAGTTCGTCGAACAGCGCGCTCATGATGGCCAGCCCGCCGGGCAGGACGTCGGCGCGTTCGATCTTGATGCCTGGCAGCTCGGACGGAATCACGCGCCCCGAGCGCACGATGCGGTCTTTCAGCTTGGCCAGACCCGTGCGCGTGATGCCGCGGTCCGAGAAGCGGCATTCGGTCAGGATGGCGAACAGCGCCTTGGCCGTGCCGGAAGATCCATAGGCTTCTTTCCAGCCCATCTTGCGGTACTGCTTGGCGATGACTTCGATTTCGCGACGGGCGGCCAGTTCGGCCTGCTTCATCTGGTGGGCGTCCACCACGCCGTCCGAGAAGAATTGGCGGCTATAGCTGACGCAACCCATGTACAGCGACGACATCAGCCCGGGTTCATGGCCCTTGCCGATGATGACTTCCGTCGAGCCGCCGCCAATGTCGATGACCAGGCGTTTGTTCGGCGACGGGGGCAGGGTGTGGACCACGCCCGAGAAGATCAGGCGGGCCTCTTCGCGGCCGGCGATGACTTCAATGGGAAAGCCCAGCGCGGCTTCGGCGCGGGGCAGGAAGTCTTTGGTGTTGCGGGCGACGCGGAACGTGTTCGTGGCTACGGCGCGCACGCGATTGGGGTGAAAGCTGCGCAGTCGATCGCCAAACCGCTCCAGGACGGCAATGGCTCTATCGATGGCTTCATCGCCCAGGCGCTTCTCGGCGTCCAGCCCGGCGGCAAGCCGGACGGTTTCCTTGAGGCGATCAATCTGATAAATCTGGGGCGTACCGTCCTGTTGAACGATGCGTCCGATGGAGAGGCGGAAGCTGTTGGACCCGAGGTCCACCGCGGCCAGAAGTTGATCCATGCGGCTCGTAATATTGGCTGAGAGGTGGCCTGATTATAGAGACCCCATATGACAGTGCCCTGTGCTTCGGGTTTTCGCTTACGGAACAGGGGCTTGGCGGGATTTCCCCCTATCTCCATATGTCCCGATTTAGGCGTACGCTATGGTTTTGCCGCAGTGTCATAGAACCGTCACTCTTTTGCAGTAAAACTCCACGCTCCCTCCTTACGTATGGATTCCGGTATGCCCTCACGCCCGCCCGGCGAGCCCTTGCTCATGAATCGCGAGTTGTCGCTGCTTAAGTTCAACGATCGTGTGCTGGCGATGGCGGAGGATCCCAAGACGCCCTTGCTGGAGCGGCTGCGCTACGTGTGTATCGTCAGTTCGAATCTTGACGAGTTTTTCGAGATCCGGATTTCCAGCCTGAAAGAGCAGCAGCGGCAGTCGCCCAACCTGGTCGGCCCCGACGGCATGACGCCCGATCAGGCGTTTGAAAACGTGCAGCAGGCCGTGCATGAACTCGTAGCGCGCCAGTACAACCTGTTGAACGACGAGATTCTGCCCGCGATGCAGCGCGAGGGCATCACACTGCATCACGCTTCCGAGTGGAACGCCGAGCAGCAGGAGTGGGCGCGGGACGTGTTCAACCGCGACGTCATGCCGCTGCTGACCCCCATCGGGCTGGACCCGGCGCATCCTTTTCCGCGCGTCTATAACAAAAGCCTGAATTTCATCGTGTCGCTGGCGGGCGCCGATGCGTTTGGGCGCCAGGCGTCGATCGCCGTCGTGCAGGCGCCGCGCGCCTTGCCGCGCCTGATCAAGATGCCGCCCGAGCTATCCGGCCACCCGGAAGGCTTCATTCTGCTGACCTCGCTGTTGCGCGCCTTTGTGGGCGAGCTGTTCCCGGGGCTGGAGATGCTGGGCTGCTATCAGTGGCGCGTCACGCGTAACAGCGATCTGTTTGTAGACGAAGAAGAAGTCACGAACTTGCGCCACGCATTGCAAGGTGAGTTGTCGCAACGCAATTTCGGCGCGGCCGTGCGGTTGGAAATCGACAAGCTCACGCCTGTGGAGCTGGAAACGTTCTTGCAGCGGGAATTCTCGCTGAAGGCAGAAGACACGTACCGCGTGCCGGGGCCGGTGAACCTGTCGCGGCTGATGCAACTGTGCAATTCCGACCTGCGGCCCGACCTGCTGTTCCCGGACTATCGCGCGCCGGTGCCCGCGCCGTTCGACCGCGTGGGCGACAAGCCGCAAGAACTTTTTGAAGCCGTCGCGCAGCAAGATCGCCTGCTGCATCACCCGTATCAATCGTTCCAGCCCGTTATCGATTTCCTGACCGCCGCGGCGCTGGATCCCGATGTCATGGCTATCAAGCAGACCATCTACCG
>CAJYKY010000324.1 GCA_913775005.1 uncultured Achromobacter sp. | reverse complement strand
CTTAGGCAAAAAGAGGGTGCGTAAACGGATGCACATGGCCGAATGCACATAACCGCATGCTCATCACCGAATGCACATCAGAATGCACATAACCGAACGGCGCAAAAACAAAAGGCCCCTGTGAGGGGCCTGGAAAACGAACAGCTTGTCTGGATTGGCGCGCCCGACAGGAATCGAACCTGTATCAAGAGCTTCGGAAACTCTCATTCTATCCATTGAACTACGGGCGCAGCGCAAGGAGGCGACATTGTACCCAGTTTTCGCAACTCTGCATGAACTGGATCAAACGCGCCTGCAATCTCATCGAAAACCCCGGGCGAACCATTGGACGCTCGTCCATGACACCGTTATATAATCCAGCGTTTGCTTGCAGGCGGATGCGTCACCGATCCGCCGATTTGTGCAGTTACTGATTTTCTGTTGCCGCCACCAGGCGCCCCACCCGTTAGCAGGATTTGGTCATGAGCAACGAGCAGGAACACATAGAAGAGCACTCCTCCCCCATCAAGACCCCCAAGCAACTGGTCGTCACGATCATTCTTTCCTTCGTGATTCCCATCGCCATCATCATTCTGTTGGTGAACATGGTGGTCTCCGGCACCAAGACCGGCGCGGGGTCGGATTCGCTGTCCCCCGAAGCCGTCACCAAACGTATTGCGCCCGTGGCCGGGTTTGAGCTGGTCGACGCCAACGCGCCCAAGGTCTTCAAGACGGGCGAACAGGTCTTTGCCTCGGTCTGTACGGCCTGTCATACCGCGGGTGTCGCGGGTGCCCCCAAGATGGGCGACAACGCCGCCTGGGCGCCGTTCATCAAGTCGGGCTATGACACGATGTTGAACGTGGCGCTGCATGGCAAGGGCGGCATGCCGGCCAAGGGCGGCAACCCCACCCTGTCCGACTACGAAGTCGCGCGCGCCGTGGTCTATATGGCCAACAAGTCCGGCGCCGATCTGCCCGAACCGGCCGCTCCGGCTGAAGACGGCGCGAAGAAGGAAGCCGACGCGGCGCCTGCTGCGGCGCCTGCTGCTGCCGCACCTGCCGCTGCCGCCCCCGCTGCTGCTGCCCCCGCTGCCGCTGCTCCGGCTGCTGCCGCCCCCGCTGCTGCTGCTCCGGCCGCCGCAGCCCCCGCCCCGCAGCAAGCCGCCGTCAACCCGGCCGGCGAGAAGCTCTACAAGAGCGTCTGCTTCGCCTGTCACGCCACGGGCGTCGCCAACGCGCCCAAGTTCGGCGACAAGGCCGCCTGGGAGCCCTATATCAAGACGGGCATGGACGCCATGGTGAAGGTCGCCATGCAAGGCAAGCCGCCCATGCCGCCCAAGGGCGGCGCGGCCAACGCCTCGGAAGACGACATCCGCGCAGCCGTGCAATACATGGTGGACGCCGCCAAGTAAGGCGGGCGCAGGCGCTCCCGTCGTACCGCGCAAATAAAAAAGCCCCTTGAGCGATCAAGGGGCTTTTTTTGGCACTCCCAACTGCGAACTTACTGCTCGCCCGACGACTTCAACAGCGACAGGCCCAACTGCACGCGGCGTTGCAGCCACAGACTGGGGCGATAGCGGGGGTCGCCCGTTACGCGCTGCATGCTCTTCAAGATTTCCAGGATGCGGTCCGCGCCCAGCTTATCGCCCAGCGCCAGCGGGCCAACGGGATAGCCCAGGCCCAGCGTCACCGCCTTGTCGATGTCTTCCGGCGTGGCGATCTGCTGCTGCGCGATATCGCTGGCGATGTTGACGATCATGGCCACGATGCGCTGGGCGACAAAGCCCGGCGAGTCCTCGATCACCGACACCGGCACGCCGTCCGCAGCCAGCAAGGCATGGGCAGCATCGCGCCATTTGGCTTCGGTGGCGGGCGACACCATGACGGTGCGGCGCTTGGCGCTGTCGAACGCATACAGCGTATCCAGACCCACCGTGCGCGCCGCGTTCAACCCTTGGGCCGATACCGACGTGGACACGTCGTCGCCAAACGGCGTCACGATGATGAGTGCGTCGGCATCGGGCGTAGATCCCGTGACCAGCGTTGCGCCCAGCTTTTCAACCAGCGCCGACGCGCGCGCATAGCCTTCGGCGTGCTTCGGGCTGACCCAGACCTTCAGGCCATCGGGTAGCGCGGGGACGGCGGCTTCGGCGGGCACTTGCTTCTGGCCGTCGGCGTAGACGTAGAAGCCTTCGCCCGCCTTACGGCCGATCAGGCCACCGGCCAGACGCACCGTGGTGATCGGCGACGGGCGGAAGCGCGGTTCGTCGAAGAACTGGCGGTAGATGGATTCCATCACCGGATGCGAGACGTCCAGCGCCGTCAAATCCAGCAGCTCGAACGGACCCATCCGGAAACCGGCCTGCTCGCGCATGATGGCGTCCACTTGCGCGAACGAGGCCACGGCTTCCTGCGCCACCCTCAGGCCTTCGGTATTCATGCCCCGGCCAGCGTGGTTGACGATGAAGCCCGGCATATCCTTGGCGCGCACGGGCGTATGGCCCATGCGGCGCGCCAGCTCGGCCAGCGCATCACCCACTTCGGGCGCGCTGCGCAGGCCATCGATCACTTCCACCACCTTCATCAACGCCACCGGGTTGAAGAAGTGATAGCCCGCCACGCGGCGCGGATGCTTGCAGGCCGCAGCGATGGCGGTGATGGACAGCGACGACGTGTTCGATGCCAGGATGCAATCATCGGACACCACGCCTTCCAGCGCGGCGAACAGGTCACGCTTGACGTCCAGCCGTTCCACGATGGCTTCCACCACGACCTGGCAGACCGACATATCGGTCAGCGCGGTGGCGGATTCCACACGTTCCAACGCGGCTTGCGCGTCGACGGCGGTGAGCTTGCCCTTCTGGGCCAGCTTTTCCCAAGTCTGGCGCAGCGATTCGCGTGCAGCGGCTACCGCGTCGGCGCTGGTGTCGTACAAGCGCACGCGCAGCCCGGCTTGCGCCGCGATCTGCGCGATACCGCGCCCCATGGCCCCGGCGCCCACGACGCCGATGGTTTGAATCTCCGTCATCAACTCTCTCCTGCCTGTATTGGAATGGATCGTGCGCGCCTCGGCGTGGCGCAAGGACATCGGGGCGGCTTGCCGCCGCCCCGGGTCCGCTCAGGGCTGGCTGTGCGCCAACGCCTGGATTTCTTCAACGGACAGCCCCAGCTTTTCGGCCAGAACCTGTGCGGTGTGCTCGCCCAGCATGGGCGGCGGGCGGTGGTATTGAACCGGGCTGTCGGAAAACTTCAGCGGGCTGGACGCCATCGGCACGCGGCCGGCGGCCGGATGCGGCAATTCACGCTTCATGCCGCGAGCCAGCACCTGCGGATCTTCATAGACCTGATCCAGCGTGTTGATGGGGCCGGCCGGCACGCCCACGCCTTCCAGCGCGGCCAGCCAGTGGTCCCGCGCGCCGGTCGCCATGCGCTCAGCCAACAAGGGCACCAATTCGGCACGGTTCTTCACGCGCTGCGGGTTGGTGGAAAAACGCGGGTCGGCCGACAGTTCCGGCAGGCCAATCGCGCCGCAGTAATTGCGGAACTGGCTGTCGTTGCCCACGGCCACGATCAGGTGGCCATCGGCGGCGGCAAATACCTGGTACGGCACGAGGTTCTGGTGCGCATTACCCGCCCGTTGCGGCGCCACGCCCGAGGTCATGAAGTTCAGGTTTTGATTGGCCAGCATGGTGACCTGGCAGTCCAGCAGGGCCATGTCGATGTGCTGGCCCAGGCCGCTGTTGGCGCGCTCAAGCAGCGCGGCCAGGATGCCCACGGTGGAATACATGCCCGTCATCAGGTCAGCCACGGCCACGCCCGCCTTTTGCGGACCACCGCCGGGCAGATCATCGCGTTCGCCGGTGATGCTCATCAGCCCACCCATGCCCTGGATCATGAAGTCATAGCCGGGGCGGCTGGCGTAAGGGCCCGTCTGGCCAAAGCCGGTGATCGAGCAATAGATCAGGCGCGGGTTAATGGCCTTCAGGCTTTCGTAGTCCAGCCCGTATTTCTTCAGGCCGCCCACTTTGAAGTTTTCAACGAGGATGTCGCTTTGCAGCGCCAGTTCGCGCACCAGTTCGGCGCCGCGCGGCGACGCGATGTCCAGCGCTACCGACATCTTGTTGCGGTTGGCGGACAGGTAGTAAGCGGCTTCGGTCGTGTCGTTGCCCGCGGCATCCTTCAAGTACGGAGGCCCCCAGGCGCGCGTGTCGTCACCCGAGCCGGGGCGTTCGATCTTGATCACCTCGGCGCCAAGATCGGCCAGGTTCTGGGTGCACCAGGGGCCCGCCAGCACGCGGGTCAGATCCAGCACGCGTATGCCGGTAAGGGGAGCGGGACGTTGCGACATCTGTGTTCTTTTCGCTAGATGAGAAATGAAAACGTCTGGCTTGCGGCCACGCGCAAGCCAGACTGGAATTCCGTCATGCCGGCGGCCGGGAGCCGCCAGCGCGTCATACCCGGACGCGGACCATAAGGGTCGCGCCCGGAGCACCATTCGTCAATCCGGATAGTAGCCGTTTGGACACATTCCCCGGATTTCCCATTGCCGCACCCGATCAGGAATGCGCCTTGATCGTTTCGCGCGCGATCACGAGCTGCTGGATCTGCGAGGTGCCTTCAAAGATGCGGAACAGGCGCACGTCACGGTAGAAGCGTTCCACCGCGTACTCGGACATATAGCCCGCGCCGCCGTGGATCTGCACCGCCCGGTCGGCAACCCGGCCCACCATTTCGGTCGAGAACAACTTGCAGCATGCGGCCTGCATGGTGGTGTTTTCGCCGCGATCGCGCATGCGGGCGGCGTCCAGCACCATGCAGCGGGCGGCATAGAGTTCGGCCTGGCTGTCGGCGATCATCGCCTGGATCAGCTGGAATTCTGCGATGGGCTGGCCGAATTGCTTGCGGTCCATCGCGTACTTGACGGCATCGGACAGCAAGCGGTCGGCGATGCCCACGCACAGCGCGGAAATATGCAGCCGGCCCTTGTCCAGCACGCGCATCGACGTCTTGAAGCCGTTGCCCTCTTCACCGCCCAGCAAGGCGCTGGCCGGTACGCGGCAGTTGTCGAACACCACGTCGCTGGTCAAGGCGCCCGCCTGGCCCATCTTCTTGTCGGGCTTGCCGATGATGAGACCCGGGGTGCCCGCTTCCACCAGGAAGCACGAAATGGAATTGGCGCGGCGCTCGGGCGCGGTGCGCGCCATGACGGAAAACAGGCCTGCGATGGGCGCGTTGGTGATGTAGCGCTTGGTGCCGTTCAACACATAGCTGTCGCCATCGCGCTCGGCCGACAGGCGCAGCGCCATGGCGTCGGAACCCGCGTCCGGCTCGGTCAACGCGAACGAGCCGATCAGTTCGCCGCTGGCCAGCTTGGGCAGGTAACGCGCGCGCTGCTCGTCGGTGCCGGCCAGCACGATGGCTTGCGAGCCGATGCCGATGTTGGTGCCTGCCAGCGAACGGAACGCGGGCGAGGTCTGGCCCAGTTCAAACACGACGCGCACTTCTTCTTCCATCGTCAGCCCCAGGCCGCCGAAGTCTGGCGAGATCGACAGGCCGAACAGACCCAGCTCGCGCATTTCGTTGACGATGTCGGGCGGGACCTGGCCGCTGTTGGCCAGCTCGTCTTCGGCGGGAATCAGGCGTTCGTGCACGAAGCGATGCACGGCGTCCAGCAACAGGTTCAGGGTTTCGGTGTCCAGGGCCATGATGGGAGTCTCGGGAAGTGGCGGTGCGAAAGGGAAGGTTGAGGCGGCGCGCGGTTCAGGCGCGCATGCCGCCCACCAATAAATCGAAGTAACCGGAGGCGATGGTTTCGGCGCTGTCGCCCTGGCCGGGCTTGTACCAGCGCACCATCCAATTCAGCATGGACAGCACGGCGCGGCCGGTGGCGGCCACATCCAGCGGCCGGAACACGCCTTCGTCCACGCCCTGCGAGATCAGTTCGCGCAGGCGTTTTTCGTAGTTGTCGCGCAGCCGGGCGGCGTCTTCGCGCTCCGGTAGCGCCATGCCGGAATAACCAATCAGCATCGTGACGAATTCGGCATGGTGCTGCTCGAAATAACGAGCGTGACCCACCATGAAGGCGCGCAGCCGCGCAGCGCCGCCCTGGGCGTCGGCCACGCTTTGGCCCACGTGCTGGGTCAGCCCATTCAGCACGCCCAGGATGATGGCGTCGTAAATGTCTTGCTTGGTGGTGTAGTAGTGATAGATGGCCGCCTTGGACACCCCGATGGCGGTGG
>CAJYKY010000323.1 GCA_913775005.1 uncultured Achromobacter sp. | reverse complement strand
ACACCCGCTGCCAGATCTCCTGCCCGATCAATATCCCCAGGAAATAGATGACGAAGTAAGTGATGATCGTGGGCCAGCCGATACCCGCCAAATCGAAACTGGCCGCCGGCAATCGGGCGACGAGCGCATCCCAGCCCCCTACGCGCCACAGGCACAGCGGCAGCAGCACGAACATCAGGCCCACGGTCTTGATGACGAACTGCACGATGTCGGTCAGCGTCAGCGACCACATGCCGCCCACGGCCGAATACACCGCGACCACCCCGCCGCCCACCACAACCGACACCCAGAACGGCAGCCCGAACAGCACCTGCATCACCGTACCGATGGCGATGACCGAGGTCGCGGCCAGCATCAGCGCGTACGCCATCATCACCACCGCGCTGACCTGTTTGGCGCGGACGCTGAAGCGCCGTTCCAGCACCTGGGTCACGGTATAGATGCGCAACTTCAGCAAAGGCTTGGCCAGCAGCAGGTTCAACACCATGATGCCCAGCCCCAGCGCCGCGCACAGCCAGAACCCCGACAAGCCATACACATAGCCTAGCCGCACCGTGCCCACCGTGCTTGCCCCGCCCAGCACGGTGGCGGCCATGGTGCCCATGTACAGACCCGGCCCCAGGTTGCGCCCGGCCACCAGAAAGTCTTCATGGGTCTTTGCCCGCTTCATGCCATACCAGCCCAGCAGCAACATGCCCGCCAGATAAATCAGCACCACCCCGATGTCCAGAATCATGTCCAGGGCCTCCTCGCTCCCCCCGGCCGAAGAACAACGAACCGGATAAAAGTTATTGATGGTTCTTGCCCCTTCATCGGGGAAGTCCGCTTTGTTATCGCTGCCAGACTCCGTGTACATCGCGCCTGTCAGCCCTGTGGATAATAGGAATCCCGTCTTCGCCGATCCATATCTAGTTCGGCTCACAAACATTGATTGCTATCGATGTTTTATTGGTGCTAACCCTATGCTTTCTCAGGTTTCCGATCTTGATCTGCGGCTGATCCGGGTATTCATCGCCATCGTTGATGCGGGCGGCGTCTCGGCCGCGCAGGACATGCTAGGCGTCGGGCAGTCCACGATCAGCAGCCAGCTCGCCACCCTGGAGACGCGGCTGGATTTCAAGCTGTGCGAACGCGGGCGCGGCGGCTTCCGGCTGACGCCCAAAGGACAGCGCTTCGAGAAACTGGCGCGCGGCGCGCTGGCCTCGCTGAATACCTTCAGCGCCGAAGCGCGCAACATGCATCGCCAGCTGGTGGGCGACCTGACGCTGGGTCTGATCGGCAATGCCACGATGGCGCACAACGTGCATATCGGACGCGCCATCGAACGCTTTCGCCAGCGCGACGAAGCGGTGCGGCTGTCGGTGCTGATCCGCGGCCCCCGCGAACTTGAAGAAATGCTGCTGAAGGACGAGATGCAGGTGGCCGTGGGCTACTTCCTGCATCGCGTGCCGATGCTGGACTACACGCCCTTGTTCCAGGAACGCCAGGTGGCCTACTGCGGCGCGACCCATCCGCTGGCGGCGCTGGCCGGCCGCGTCACGGTGCACGACGTGGCAGACGCGGACTGGACCTGGCGCACCTATCCGCTGCCCGAGGCCTCGTTCACCGGCCGCCCGCGCCGCATCACGTCGCAGGCCGACAACATGGAGGCCGCCGCCATGCTGATTCTGTCCGGCGCGCATCTGGGTTACCTGCCCGAACATTTCGCCGCGCCCTATGTGGCGGCCGGCCTGCTGCATGCGCTGGACGCCAATACCTTCCGCTACGACGTGGACATCAGCATGGTGGCCAGAAAGCGCCCCTACCTGAACGACATCACGGTGGCCTTCCTGGAAGACATCCGGGCGGCGCTGGGCGTCACGGCCTAGCGCCCCCGTACCCTCCCGCCCTCGCACCAGAACCGCATTCATCTGATATCGTTGCCGGACGTTCCCCCCCCAGGTTTTGCACCTTGCTTCCGATGCCCCTACGCCCCGACTCCCCCGCCTTGCAGGACGCTATCGCCGACGCCATCAGCACGGCCACGCGCGGCGCCGGCCGCGTGAATATCCTGATTGCGGGCAAGACCGGGGTGGGCAAAAGCACGTTGATCAATGCTGTCTTTCGCGGTGAACTTGCGCGCACCGGCGCTGGCAAGCCCGTCACGCAGACCACGCAGGAATACACCAAGCCGGGCCATCCGCTTACCATCATCGACACGCGCGGGCTGGAAGTGGGCGACTACGCTCGGTCACGCCAGCAGCTTGCCGACCTGATTCAAGAGCGCTCGGCCGCCGACGATCAAGACAAGCATCTGCACGTGGCCTGGCTATGCATTCAAGACAGCAGCCACCGCGTCGAAGACGCCGAGATCGAGCTGTGCGACATGCTGGCCAACGCCGGCATTCCGGTCGTGGCCGTGCTGACCAAGGCGCGCAAGAACAGTGCCTTTCTTGACGAAGCGCGCAAGCTGTTGCCCCGCGCCAAGCAAGTGGTGGCCGTACGCGCCTTGCCAGAATGGATCGACGAACTGGACGCCGAGCTGCCGCCGATGGGGCTGGACAACCTGATCGAAGCCACCGCGCAGTACATCCCCGAAGCGCAGCAACGGGCGTATGCCAACGCCTTGTCGACCCGCAACAAGAAGGCCCTGGAAGTAAAAAAAAAGCGGGCTGAGATAGAAGTGAATGTGGCCGCGGGCTTGGCCGCCTCGGCCGCCGCCGCCCCCATTCCGTTCTCGGACGCCTTCGCGCTGGTGCCTATCCAGGTGGGCATGATCGCCAAGATCGGCATCACGTTCGGCATGGAACTGGACACCACCGCCATCACCACGCTCGTCACGTCCACGCTGGGCGCATCGGCGGCCACGTTGATCGGCCGCTCGGTGGTGTCGGGCATGCTGAAGTTCATCCCGGGCGCGGGCAGCGCGGTGGGCGGCACCATCGCCGCCACCACCGCAGGCGCCATCACCAAGCTGCTGGGTAACGCCTATGTGGCGGTGCTGTACGACTTCTGCCAGAAGAACCCGGGCAAGGACATCGACATCGCGATGATCGCGCAAGCGTTGAAGCAGCGGGTGAAGCTGTAGGTGTCTGCGGATGCAATGAATCGTGTTTCGACGACATCATTCGCAAGATTCGCGTTTTTCCACGCTAACGCGTTAAATATCGCCGTCCTTACGACGTAAAGCCGTAAACCCCTCATTCTTTTTTGCGGGACAGCCCACGCCCGCGCCGACCCGGCGCGCATGACGCGGCCGCCTCAGCCCGCCCTCATTCAATGATCATCGACAATTCCGACGTCATGTACCGGCACCTTGTGCAGGGCGTCGTCGACTATGCCATCTACATGCTTCATCCGGATGGCACCGTTGCCAACTGGAACGCGGGCGCCGAACGCGCCAAGGGCTACACGAAAGACGAAATCGTTGGCAAGAATTTCGCCTGCTTCTATACGCCGCAAGACCAGGCATCGGGCCTGCCGCAGCACGGGCTGACCACCGCCCGCGAGCAGGGCCGCTTCGAAGCCGAAGGCTGGCGCGTGCGCAAGGATGGCACCTTGTTCTGGGCGAATGTGGTGATCGACGCCATTCATGACGACCAGGGCCAGCTGCTGGGCTTTGCCAAGATCACGCGCGACAGCACCGAGCGCCGCGAGCGGGAACAGCAGCTGTTGAAGGCCAAGGAAATGGCCGAGCATTTCAATAGCGAGCTGACGTCGCTATCCAGCTTTCTG
>CAJYKY010000322.1 GCA_913775005.1 uncultured Achromobacter sp. | reverse complement strand
CGCACATCGTGGACAGCCTGCGCAAGAGCGCGCAGTGGAACAACATGGTGGTCGTCATCACCGTGGATGAAAACGGCGGCTGGTGGGATCACGTCGCCCCGCCGCAAGGCGACCGCTGGGGCCCCGGCTCGCGCATTCCGGCACTGGTGATCTCGCCGTTTGCAAAGAAAGGCACCGTGGACCACACGGTCTACGACACGGGATCGATCCTGCGGCTGGCAACGCGCGTGTTCGACCTGCCGATGCTGGAAGGTTTGAAGGCGCGCGACGACGCGATGCAGGCACGCGGCCAGGCGGCAATGGGAGATTTGAGCAATACGTTGACGTTTGGTGCTTGAACCTCGGCACCTGCAATCCGGCGGCGCACGCTTGCTGCGCCGCCTCCCGTCTACACCAGCAACAACGTAGGCCGTCTGCCGACGCTGCCGTTCCAGGTCACGGAAAAGCCCACAGACTCGGCCGTGCGCACGATCAGTTCCCCCACGCGCAGCATGTCTGCGTCCGCGCCTTCGGGCGCGCCCCAGAACGCCAGATCCAGCCGCCCTTCCCGCTTGGCGCGGTTGCGATCCTGCCGCGTGTAAAAGCAAAAGCCATGCAGGCCCGCCGCGGCACCGCCACGCTCGTGAAAGACTTCAGAGCAATCCGAAAACCCGTCCGACTGCGTCATGCCGGCGTCCTGCAAGGCGACCAGGCCGGCGTCAGTCAGCGAGGCAAACAACGCATCCAACTTGGCCTGCGCGGCTCGCCATTGCGCGGCGCTGAGCTTGATGGGTTCTGGCTCGGGTTCGGGTTCTACCAATGCCACGCCGGTCAGTGCGGACAATAATTCCTGCACCTCGGGGATCATCGCGTTCACCGTGATGTGATTGCCGTGCGCGTCGTGGATATCCGCCTGCGCCCCCGCATCGATCAGCAGCTGCACGGCATCCGTGCTGGGCGCGAATTCGGCCGCCAGATACAGCGCGGTGCGCCCTTCACGCGCGAACTCCAACGGGCTGCCCGCCTCGATCAGCAGCTTCAAGACTGCCAGGTTCTGCGCGACATCGGTGCTGTTGGCGCCCATGGCCGCCGATTGCAACGCGGTGAATCCGTAGTCGTTCACGGCTGCCGGGTCCGCGCCAGCGGCCAGACAAGCGCGCACGCGCTCCACGTCGCCGCTGCGCGCGGCATCAAAGATATCGCTGGGCTTCAAAGCTTGCTCCTTGAGGTGTCAGAGGCGGTGATCGTGGCCGTGCACGAGCATCGCATAAATCTGCGCCACCCGGTCCACCGAAATCCCTTCACGCTGCTCGATCGCAAGCGGATGGTCGGTGGCTTCAAGCTCTATCCACGGCCGCAAGCCGTCATCGCGCAGATGCACATGCGTCTTCAGACTCAGCGTGTCCGGGTAAGGCGTCAGCTGCGTATTGAGCCAGCCGAACAGCGGCGGCGTGTGCGATCGCTGCGCATCATCCGACGTGCGCACCCAGGTCTCGTAGCTCGCCAGACTCAGCGATACCCATACCCCCCACACGAAGGGTTCATCGTGCCCGTGGATCGGCAGCTCGATGCAGCCGCGCACAAAGAAATGCTGTTCGTCGATGACGCAATCATCGCTGCCCAGATCACCGCGCTGCGGCCGCTCGTCGGGCGCGATGCGGTAATAGCTTTCCGGCGCCTCGGCGCCAAAGCTGGGCAGGCCGTGATGGACCTCATGACACGCCGTGCACTTGAAAGAGAAATCCATGTTCGCGTTCACCGTGGCGGAAAGACATAAAAAAACCCCGCAATCACTGTCGCGATTGCGGGGTTTTTATCTTCGGCACTGGCCAGAAGCCAGTACCGAAGCTTATCTGGCGGAGACGGTGGGATTCGAACCCACGATGCAGTTTTTAGCCACATACTCCCTTAGCAGGGGAGCCCCTTCAGCCTCTCGGGCACGTCTCCGAAAAGAGAACGAGATTCTAGCACGGATTTTTCAGGTCTTGATCCCAAAAGGGGTCAGGGAGCAAAAAAAATCGTGCCGGCCTCGAATCTTTATTCCTTGGCAGCCGGCGCCTGGTCCAGGCCGAACGCCTTGTGCAGCGCGCGCACGCCCAATTCCATGTACTTGTCGTCGATGATGACCGACGTCTTGATTTCGCTGGTGCTGATCATCTGGATGTTGATGCCCTCTTGCGAAAGCGTCTGGAACATCAGGCTGGCCACGCCCACGTGCGAGCGCATGCCGATGCCCACGATCGAGACCTTGGCAACCTTCTCGTCGGTGGACAGTTCACGCGCGCCCACGGCGGGGATGACTTCGCGCTTGAGCAAGTCCACGGCGCGCGCAAATTCATTGCGGTTCACGGTGAACGAGAAGTCAGTCGTGCCAGCCACGGACTGGTTCTGCACGATCATGTCGACGTCGATATTGGCGGCGGCGACAGGACCCAGGATGGAGAAAGCGATGCCCGGTTTGTCGGGGACCGCCAGCAAGGTGATTTTGGCTTCGTCGCGGCTGAAGGCGATGCCGGACACAACGGCGGCTTCCATTTTTTCGTCTTCCTCAAAAGTAATCAGCGTGCCCGAGATCATTTCTTCGTCGAGCGGAATGAGCGGGTCGGTCAGCGAGGACAGGACCCGGACCGGTACACGATATTTGCCGGCGAATTCCACCGAGCGGATCTGCAACACCTTGGAGCCCAGCGAGGCCATTTCCAGCATTTCCTCGAAGGAAACGACGGCCATGCGGCGCGCTTCGGGCACCACGCGCGGGTCGGTCGTATAGACGCCGTCCACGTCTGTGTAGATCAGGCATTCATCGGCCTTGATAGCGGCCGCCACGGCCACGGCCGAGGTGTCGGAACCGCCACGGCCCAGCGTCGTGATGTGGCCTTCCGGGTCGATGCCCTGGAAGCCCGTCACGATGACGACGCGGCCCGCGTCGAGATCCGCGCGGATGCGGGCGTCGTCGATCGAGCTGATGCGGGCTTTGGTGAACGACGAATCGGTGCGCACGGGCACTTGCCAACCGGCATAGCTGCGCGCGGGCACGCCTTCGGCCTGCAAGGCGATGGCCAGCAAACCGCTGCTGGCCTGCTCGCCGGTAGCGGCGATCATGTCGAGCTCGCGGCCGTCGGGCTGCGGCGAAATTTCGCGCGCCAGGCCAAGCAGGCGATTCGTTTCGCCCGCCATTGCCGACGGCACTACAACAACCTGGTGGCCTGCGGCATGCCACTTCGCGACGCGACGCGCCACGTTTCTGATGCGCTCGACCGAGCCCATCGAAGTACCGCCATATTTGTGAACGATCAGGGACATCTCGTACTCTGGCTGGAAACCCGCCGCGAAAGTGATGACGGGCAAAACCATCTATTCTAGCGCGGCGGTAAAAATTTGCTCATTTCGCGAAATTTACGTTCGCAGAGCGGCTATTTTTCAAGAATTCTTCCCGAAATCGCCTTTTTTCATTCCCGAGGTTCCACCCAGACGCGGCCGCGATGGCAGCGGATCACATGACCCGCCTGCTCCACGCGCAGTTGCCGGTCATGCCCCAGGCTGTGCAACTGACGCAGTTGGCGCAGCAGGTCGCGCAGGCGCGCATCGGTGGGCATGCGCGCGCCGTTGTGCGCCAGCCAATGGCGCAGCACCTGCGACTGGCGTGCCGGGGACAGTTCGCGCCACGCCCTCAAGGAAAAGCTGACACCGTCGGGGCTGGGCTCCAGCCGCGCGAAATCTTCGTGCGCGACTTCATCCAGGATCTGCGCTGCTTCGGCCATGTGGTCGGCATGGCGGGCGACGATGGCGCGCCAGCCCGGCCAGCGTTTATCCAGCACGGGGGCCAGCAGTTCGCGTAGCGCGGCGCGCGTGTAGTGCGGGTCGGCGTTGGTGGGATCTTGCACGGCGCGCCATCCGCAAGCGGCCTCGACCGCATCGGCGGCTTCGAGGATCGTGGCGCGGTCTTGCGTGAGCCAGGGACGCAGGTAGGTGATGCCGTCGCGATGGCTGATCGGCGCCATCGCGGCCATGCCGACAAGTCCGGTGCCGCGCAGCAAGCGCAGCAGCACGGTTTCGGCCTGATCATTGCGGTGATGGGCGAGCAGCACGAGCGTTGCGCCGTGGTCGCGCGCCATCTGTGCCAACGCAGCGTAGCGCGCGTCGCGCGCGGCGGCCTCGACGCCCTTGCCGGCCGCCTGCGCCACCTGCACGCGGGCGATGGCGATGGGGACGTCCAACCGTTGAGCGAGTGCGATGGCGTGTTCGCTCCACGCGTCGGCGGCCGCTTGCAGGCCGTGATGGACGTGGAACAGGTGCAGGTCCAGCCCCAGCTCGCGCGCGACGGCAGCCGCGTGGACGGCCAGCATGGCCGAGTCGGCGCCGCCGCTTAGCGCCACGGCGATGCGCGGTTGCCCCCGCCCCCCCAACGCTTCCTTCAGCGCAACCGACACCGCAGCGCTTAGCCCCGGATGCGTCGGCAGCAATGCGCCCGCCCCCGCCCCACGCAACACGCCCGACGTGTCCGTGGCGGGCAGGTCGGGCGTATGTCGGGCTGTCATGACAGTGGGCGCGTTGCGCGCGGTCTGGACGCCGGCGGTCTGGCCGGCGCCGCTGGCCGCATCAGGCGCGCACTTCCTGGAAGGCGCCGTAGGACAGCACGCGTTGCACGCGCTGTTCAACCAGTTGCTCGGGCGTCATGCCTTGCAGCTGGCGCAGGGAATCGCCCAGCGCGCGGCGCAGCAGGCGCGCCATGACGCGCGGGTCGCGGTGGGCGCCGCCCACCGGTTCGTTAACCACGCGGTCAACCAGGCCCAGGTCCTTCAGGCGCGGCGCGATGATGGCCAGCGCGTCGGCGGCTTCCGGCGCCTTGTCGGCGCTGCGCCACAGAATCGACGCGCAGCCTTCCGGCGAGATCACGGCGTAGGTGGCGTACTGCAACATCAGCACGGCGTTGCCCACGGCAATCGCCAGCGCGCCGCCCGAGCCGCCTTCACCGATGATCGTGCAGATCACGGGAACCTTCAGCTCGGCCATGGCGTACAGATTGTGGCCGATGGCTTCGGACTGGCCGCGCTCTTCCGCGCCAATGCCGGGGTAGGCGCCCGGGGTGTCCACGAAGGTGAACACGGGGATGCCGAATTTTTCAGCCAGGCGCATCAGGCGCAGCGCCTTGCGATAGCCCTCGGGACGCGGCATGCCGAAATTGCGTGCGGCGCGTTCCTTGGTGTCGCGGCCCTTCTGATGGCCGATCACCATGCAAGGCGTGCCGTTAAAGCGCGCCAG
>CAJYKY010000321.1 GCA_913775005.1 uncultured Achromobacter sp. | reverse complement strand
GTGAACGGTTGCAGGTCCAGCTTCACGCTACGCGCGGCCGGGCCTTCGCCGATCAGGATGTCGATCTGGAAGTCTTCCAGCGCCGGGTACAGGATTTCTTCGACGACGGGCGACAGCCGATGGATTTCATCGATGAACAGGACGTCGTTCTTTTCCAGGTTCGTCAGCAGCGCTGCCAGGTCGCCCGGACGCTCCAGCACGGGGCCGGACGTCTGGCGCAGTTGCACGCCCATTTCATGCGCAATGATGTGCGCCAGCGTGGTCTTGCCCAGCCCCGGGGGGCCGAAAAGCAGCACGTGGTCCAGCGCTTCCTGGCGCTTGCGGGCGGCGGCGATGAAGATTTCGAGCTGCTCGCGGGCGCGCTGCTGGCCCACGTATTCCTGCAAGGCCTTGGGACGCAAGGCGCGTTCGATCGATTCCTCGTTCGGCGACACCGGTTGCGGCGCCACGATACGGGGCGCGTCGGGGCGAGAGGAAAGGGAATCGGACTGGATGGCCATGGTGCGAAAACGACAAGGGACGAAGCAGGATGCATCGTACCGTATGGACGGGCGGTCCAGGGGCGCACGCGGCGCCCCCGTCTGCCTCTACGCCATATCGGCCGCCAGCGGTAGCTTCACTCGCACGCACAGCCCGCCGGAGGGCGCCTGCAATAGCTCCAAGCCACCGCCGTGAGCGCGGGCGATGGCCTCGGCCAGCGCCAGGCCAAGCCCCACGCTGCCCGTGCGCGTGCGCGCGTCGTCCAGCCGGCTGAAGGGCCGCAGCGCCTCCTGGCGGCGATCGGGCTCGATGCCTGGCCCGTGATCCGCCACGTCCAGCACCGCGTAACGGTCTTCGCGGCGCAGGTTCACGTCCACCGGCGGCGCGCCATGGTTCAGCGCATTGCCGATCAGGTTGTCCAGCAGGCGGCCCAGCGCCACGGCGTCAGCCTGCACCACCAACGGCGCATCGTCATCCACGGAACTCAGGTGGATATCCGTGCCGGCGCCCTGCCAGGCGCCGATGCGCTCGATCAGCCAGTCGGACAGCACCATCGACGCGTAGCGGTACGCGGCGGGATCGGTGCCGCGCACGAAACCGATGAACTGGTCGACCATGTGCTGCATGTCTTGCAGATCCGTGCGCAGGCCTTCCTTGAGCTTGGAGTCATCCGCCATTTCAATGCGCAGCCACATGCGCGACAGCGGCCCCTTCAGGTCATGCGGCAGGCCGGACAACAGCGTGCGGCGCACGGAATCGGACTCGGCCAGCGCATCCAGCATGGCGTTAAAGCGCACGCCCAGCGCGCGGGTTTCGTGCGGACCAGACGGTTCGACACGCTGCGGCTGCCCGGCGGCAAGCCGGTCGGCGGCATCGGCCAACCGAGTGATCGGACGCGTGATGTGCCAGGAAAAGCCCACGGCCAGCAGCAGCAACAGACCCAGCCCGCCCAGCCACGCGGCGATGAAGGGTGTGGCCACGGGCGGGTCCAGCCGGTCCAGCGGGATGACCAGCCATTCACGCAGGCGCGGCACGTCCTCGCTGGCAGAATTGGGCGCCAGCGAAATGAAGATCTCGGGCGCAGGCCCGCGCGACAAGGCCACGCGCGTGCCGTCGTTCAAGCGTTCATTGAGCAACTGCACCAGCACGCGCAGGTCGCGGCGGATGTCGTCGGGCTCGGCCTTGTAGCGGCGCATGCGCTCTTCGTGCGCGGCGCGGTCCGCCTCGATCTGCTCGGCCGACCGTAGATCGTCCTGGCCGTTCGCGCCGTCGCCTCGCATGTCGGCAGGCGGCGGGGGCGGACGGTCGCCCGGCTGGGCGTCCGACGGCGGCGGCATGGCAGGACGCTGCGCGGAACGCGGCGGCGGCGGGGGCGGACGGCGGCCGTTGAAGCGTTGCAGCTTGGCCTCGGCCGGCAAGACGCGTGACCACAGCCGCCACTGGTTCTGCGAGGCCGTGCGTACGAAATCCGCCCGGTCTTCGGCAGGCACCTCGGACAAGGCCGCGCGCAGCGTGCGGATCGTGGTGACGATATAGCCGATGGCCACGTCTTCCATGAACTTGTGCCGGAAGTAAGACACCGTGACCAGCGTGGCTGCCTGGGTCAGCAGCACCGACCCCAGGATCAGCAGGATAAGGCGGGCCCGCAGCGAACGCGGGACCAGAAAGCCAGGGGAAAACCGCATCAGGGCGAAAACCGGTAGCCGATTCCCCACACCGTCTGGATCCAGCGCGGCTGCTTGGGGTCGTCTTCAATGACGCGGCGCAGGCGCAGGATGGCGATGTCGATCGCGCGGTCATTGCGTTCACCGGCGTCGTCATCACGCGCCAGCGCCAGCAGCCGTTCGCGCGACAGCGGCTTGCCCGCGTTGCGCACCAGCGCTTCCAACAAATTGATTTCGCCTCCGGTCAGCTTGACCACCGTGCCTTCCCGCGACAGCTGGCGGGTGGAAGGGTCGAACAGGAAGGGGCCGAAGGTGACGGGCGCGTCCTTGGTCAGCGCCGAGGGGCCACGCTTGCGGCGCAGCACCGCTTCGATGCGCGCCAGCAGTTCGCGCGGGTCGAAGGGCTTGCCCACGTAATCGTCCGCGCCCGCTTCCAGGCCGATGATCCGGTCCACCGCTTCGTCGCGGGCGGTCAGCAGAATGACGGGGATGTCCTCACCCTGCTCACGCAGGCGGCGGCAGGCGTCAGCGCCATCGCCGCCAGGCAGCATGCGGTCCAGCACGAGCAGATCGGGCGCATAGC
>CAJYKY010000320.1 GCA_913775005.1 uncultured Achromobacter sp. | reverse complement strand
CGCGCACCCGTGCCGCGCCGATGCCCCTGAATAGAGCCTATGAAAATCATTGATCCCGCCATTGCATCCCTTGCCACCGCCAAATCGCTGCTGCTCGACCCCTGGGGTCTGACCGAGGCAGATATGGCGCGCGCACTGGGTGAAATCTTCACCCACAAGGTCGATTACGCCGACTTGTACTTTCAGTACACCCGCAGCGAAGGCTGGAGCCTGGAAGAAGGCATCGTCAAAACCGGCAGCTTTTCGATCAGCCAGGGCGTGGGCGTGCGCGCAGTCAGCGGCGAGAAAACCGCGTTTGCCTATTCCGATTCGCTGTCGGCCGATGCGCTGCTGTCGTCGGCGCATGCCGTGCGCGGTATCGCACGCCGGGGTGCGGGCAAGGTCAAGGTGGCCGCGCACGTCGAAGCCGAAATGGGCCGCAGCCTGTATGCCGACATCGACCCCGTCGCCACGTTGAGCGCCCCTGAAAAGGTGGCGCTGCTTGAGCGTATCGAGCGCATGGCGCGCGCCCGCGATCCGCACGTCATCCAGGTGATGGCGGGGCTGGGCGCGGAATACGATGTGGTCCTGGTCGCAGGCAGCGATGGCCGTCTGGCCGCCGACGTGCGCCCGCTGGTGCGCTTGTCGCTGACGGTGATCGCCGAACGCAATGGCCGCCGCGAAATGGGACATGCGGGCGGGGGCGGCCGGCTGGGCCTGGCTTACTTCACCGACGAAATGCTGCAAGGCTATGTCGAACGCGCCGTCCATGAAGCCATGGTCAACCTGGAAGCGCGCCCCGCGCCGGCCGGCGAAATGACGGTGGTGCTGGGGTCCGGTTGGCCGGGCATCCTGCTGCACGAAGCCGTGGGCCACGGGCTGGAAGGCGACTTCAACCGCAAGGGGTCCAGCGTGTTCTCGGGCCGCATCGGCGAACGCGTGGCCTCCAAGGGCGTGACCGTGGTGGATGACGGCACGCTGCCGGATCGCCGCGGCTCGCTCAATATCGACGACGAAGGCAATGCGACGCAGCGCAACGTCCTGATCGAAGACGGCATCCTGCGCGGCTACATGCAAGACACGCTGAACGCGCGCTTGATGAAGACGGCCGCCACCGGCAACGGCCGGCGCGAGTCGTTCGCGCATCTGCCGATGCCGCGTATGACCAACACCTACATGCTGGCAGGCGACAAGCCCGCTGAAGAAATCGTGTCGTCCGTCAAGCGCGGTTTGTACGCCGTGAATTTTGGTGGCGGCCAGGTCGACATCACCAGCGGCAAGTTCGTGTTCTCGGCGTCCGAGGCCTACATGATCGAAGACGGCAAGGTGACGTACCCGGTCAAGGGCGCAACGCTGATCGGCAACGGCCCCGACGCCATGAACCGCGTCACGATGATCGGCAATGACTTGCAGCTGGATTCGGGCGTGGGCACCTGCGGCAAAGATGGCCAAAGCGTGCCGGTCGGGGTGGGCATGCCGACCGTGCGCATGGAAGGCCTGACCGTCGGCGGCACCGCCTGAACGCGAATCACCGGGCCGTCGCGTCGAAAAAAACGATGTGACGGCCCAAATAAATTGTGCTAGAGTCGTTTCCCATGAAATTCGCGTCCCCCGCTTTCTACTTTTATTTTTATAACTTTCTGAAGCCGCTGGCGGAGGAAGGGACGCGCTCAATCTGAAGTTTGGAAAGAATCCCCCCCAAAAAAGCCGCCAGCGAACTGGCGGCTTTTTTTGTGCCGCCAGATTGGGACAACCCGGAAAACACAGACCGGGCTGGACTCAAGGGGCAGACCCCGTTGGCGCCAACCCAGGAGCAGTACCGTGTCACACAATACCGACGACCTTCGCATCCGAGAAATCAAGGAACTGAATCCGCCTGCGCACGTGATGCGCGAGTTCGCGTGCACGAAGGAGGCGTCCGACACCGTGTTCGCCGCCCGCCAGGGCATGCACCGCATCCTGCACGGCATGGATGACCGCATGATTGTCGTGATCGGGCCGTGCTCGATTCACGACACGCGCGCCGCCATTGAATATGCGAAGCGTCTGAAGCCGGTGCGTGACCGCCTGTCTGCCGATCTGGAAATCGTGATGCGCGTGTATTTCGAGAAGCCGCGCACGACGGTGGGCTGGAAAGGCCTGATCAACGATCCCGACCTGGACGGCAGCTTCGACATCAACAAGGGCGTGCGCGTGGCCCGCGAACTGCTGCTGGACATCAACAGCCTGGGCCTGCCGGCCGGCTGCGAGTTCCTGGACATGATTACGCCGCAGTACATCGCGGATCTGGTCTCCTGGGGGGCGATCGGGGCTCGTACGACGGAAAGCCAGGTACACCGCGAGCTCGCGTCGGGGCTGTCGTGTCCGGTGGGGTTCAAGAATGGCACGGATGGCAATGTGAAGATCGCCGTCGACGCCATCAAGGCCGCATCGCAGCCGCATCATTTCCTGTCGGTGACCAAGGGTGGGCATTCGGCGATTGTGTCGACGGCCGGCAACGAAGACTGTCACGTCATCCTGCGCGGCGGCAAGACGCCGAACTACGATGCGGCCAGTGTTGACGCGGCTTGCCAGGACGTGTCGAAGGCCGGGCTGGCACAGCGCATCATGGTGGACGCCAGCCACGCCAACAGCAGCAAGAATCCCGAGAACCAGCCGCTGGTGATCGAAGACGTGGCGCGCCAGATGGAAGCGGGCGACGCGCGTCTGGTCGGCGTGATGGTGGAAAGCCATCTGCTGGGCGGCCGTCAGGACATGGTGCCTGGCAAGCCGCTGGTCTACGGCCAAAGCATCACTGACGGCTGCATCGATTGGGACGCGTCGGTGGCTGTGCTGGAACGGCTGGCGCACGCCGTGCGTGAACGCCGCCGCGTTGCGCTGACCTCGGGCAAATAAACGGCCCCCATTGCAGACCGCCCCATGTGGGCGGTTTGCAATACAGCATCCCGTGCGGCGTAGAATATTCCGCTTAACGAACCCGAGAACCCGCAGATCATGA
>CAJYKY010000319.1 GCA_913775005.1 uncultured Achromobacter sp. | reverse complement strand
AGCGCCGCAAGGACTTGCTGGCCAGCGGCATCACGCTGTACGAAATGAAGCGCTCGCCAGGCGGCGTGGAACGCAACAAAAGCATGGGGCCGTTCGGCAGCTCTGGCTCCAGCTTGCACGCCAAGACGTTCGCGGTGGATGGGCAGCGCATATTTGTCGGGTCGTTCAACTTTGATCCGCGCTCGGCCACGCTGAACACCGAACTGGGTTTTGTGATCGACAGCCCCACGCTGGCCGGCCGCATCGCCGAGGCCTTCCGCGACGACATCCCCAAAGTGGCCTACCGCGTCTGCCTGGACGACGACGGCGGGCTGTATTGGCTGGAACAACGCGACGGCAAGACGATCCGGCACGACACCGAACCGGGCACCACGGCATGGAAGCGGTTCTCGGTATGGTTTGTGTCGCTGTTGCCGCTGGAGCCGTTGCTGTAAGACGGGTGACAGGGCCACGCACGCACGACAGGGCGCACCGCAACAAGCGGAGTTTTCCGTGCATGCGGCGGGCGTAGACTACAGGCATCACCCATCGTGCTTTATCCCCCCCTTCCCATGAACGCCCTGCCTGACCTGGACTGGACCGCCATCACGCAATCGCTGGACGCGCACGGCAACGCCGTCGCGCCCGCCTTGCTGACGCCCGCGCAATGCACCGCGCTGGCCGACGCCTATGCCGACACGGACCGCTACCGCAGCCGCATCGTGATGGCGCGCCATGGCTTCGGGCGTGGCGAATACAAATACTTTTCCTATCCGCTGCCGCCACTGCTGCAAGACTTGCGCGTCGCGTTGTATGCCCGGCTGGCGCCGATTGCCAACCGCTGGATCCAGCAGCTGGGCGCGGCGGTCCGCTACCCCGCCGATCACACCGAGTTCTTGCAACGCTGCCACGACGCCGGGCAACGCCGGCCTACGCCGCTGATCCTGGAATATGGCCCGGGCGACTACAACTGCCTGCATCAGGATCTCTACGGCGAACACGTATTTCCCTTGCAGGTCGCCGTGCTGCTGTCACGCCCGGGCGCCGATTTCACCGGCGGCGAATTCGTCATGACGGAAACCAGCAGCCGCGAACAGATCGCGCAAGTCTTGCCGCTGCAACAAGGCGACGCGCTGATCTTCACCGTGAACCAGCGGCCCGTGCCAGGCGTGCGCGGGTGGCGCAAGACGGCCATGCGCCATGGCGTCAGCGCGCTGCGCAGCGGGCGCCGCCATACACTGGGGCTGATTTTTCACGATGCAACTTGAATGGCTACTTCGCTGAACCTGTTCGACGACGACGACGGTTCCGCCGCGCACGGCGGCGCCGCCCGCGACGCGATCGGCCCGCAGTCCTTTGTGCTGCGCGGCTTTGCGCTGCCTTACGTTGACGCGCTGTTGCAAGGCGTGGACCGCGTCACGGCCGCGTCCCCCTTCCGGAATATGCAGACGCCGGGCGGCTACACCATGTCGGTGGCGCTGACCAATTGCGGTGAGCTGGGCTGGACGACGGACGCGCGCGGCTACCGCTATGCGCGCATCGACCCGTTGACTGGCCAGCCCTGGCCGGACTTGCCCGACGCCTTTTTGCAGCTGGCGCAGGCGGCCGCGCTGGACGCAGGCTTTCCCGGGTTCACGCCAGACGCGTGCCTGGTCAACCGCTACGAGCCGGCGTCGCGGCTGTCGCTGCATCAGGACAAGAACGAACGCGATTACGACGCACCCATCGTGTCCGTGTCGCTGGGCATGCCCGCGATGTTCCTGTTCGGCGGCCACGCGCGCACCGACAAGACGCAGCGCGTGCCGCTGTTCCATGGCGACGTGGTGGTCTGGGGCGGCGTGGACCGGCTGCGCTACCACGGCGTCATGCCATTGAAAGACCTGCCGCACCCCCGGCTGGGCAGCCAGCGCATCAATTTCACGCTGCGCAAGGCCGGTTGATATAGGGGTTCCCCATGACTGGCAAGGCCGCCATCGCGGCCCTACTATGGCGCACCCCTGACCTCGCACCCGCCCTGCCATGCGATTTCGCCCCCGCCTGTCACTTGTCCAGCCCTTGCTAGCCTGCCTGCTGATGCCGTGCGCCGTCCGGTCGGCCGAGCCGCCCCCTGTCATCGAGAATTCGCTGGGCATGCGTTTCGTGCAGATCCCCGCCGGCACCTTCCAGATGGGCAGCGACGAATCGGCGGAGGCGCTGGCCAAAGACTATCCGCAATATCCCAAAGACCGCTTCACCCAGCTCTTTGACGAAGCGCCCGTACATACCGTGCGGATCACACGCCCGTTCTACCTGGAACGCACCGAGGTCACGGTGGGACAGTTCCGGCGCTTTATCGAAGCGTCGGGCTATGTGCCCGAGTCCGAAGCCGATGGCACGGGCGGCTATGGCTACAACGCCGCCTACGACGCCGACGCCTCGGAACGCGGCGACGCCTTCGAAGGGCGCGATGTGCGCTATTCCTGGCGCAACCCCGGCTTTGCGCAGACCGACGACCATCCCGTGGTGAACATCAGCTGGAACGATGCGACCGCGCTCGCGCGCTGGTTGACGCAAACGGAAGGCCACGTGTATCGGCTGCCCACCGAAGCGGAATGGGAATATGCGTGCCGCGCCGGGGCCAACACGCGCTATCAGAATGGCG
>CAJYKY010000318.1 GCA_913775005.1 uncultured Achromobacter sp. | reverse complement strand
GCGCCGCCTGGGCCATCGTGGCGCCGGACGCCAAGGAAGGCATGTTCGCGCACGCCGAACGCCTGAACCGCCTGGGCATCCCGTTCATCTTCGATCTGGGCCAGGCCATGCCGCTGTTTGACGGCGCCGATCTCGAACGCATGCTCAAGCTGGCGCAGGCCTTGACGGTCAACGACTACGAAGCGGGCGTGGTTGAGCAGCGCACGGGCCGCAGCGTGGCGGACATCGCCCGCACGTTGCAAGCGGTGGTGGTGACGCGCGGCGCGGAAGGCGCCACGCTGCATACCGAAGGCAAGACGATCCAGATCGCGCCGGTGCGCGCCTCGCAGGTGGTCGACCCGACCGGTTGCGGCGACGCGCAGCGCGGCGGCCTGTTGGTGGGCCTGACCAGCGGCTGGAGCTGGGAAGACAGCTGCCGCCTGGGCAACGTCATGGGCGCCATCAAGATCGCCTCGCGCGGTCCGCAGAACCACAACCCGTCGCGCGCCGAGATCGACGCCGTCCTGCACGCGACCTACGGCATCCACCTGCCGGCGTGATGGACCGCCCGGTGGCAACCTCGACTTTTCTGCCTATGGCGGTGAGTTTCAGTGTGTTGCAGCCGGGCCTGACCCCCATTGCGGGCAGAGTATGATCGGGTTTCGTCGGCAGTGCCCGATCGAGGAGTCCAAATGAACCAAAGTAAATCCTTGTCCTTGATGACGCCGCGTACTGGCCGGTGGTTGGCCGTCGCAGCGATTGTGACGTCGATGGCCGTTCTGGGTGGCTGCGCCAACCGCAGCGCGTCTAGCGGCGTGTACAGCTATGACCAGGCCCAGCGCGAACAGATCGTTCGCACGGGCACCGTCACCGGCGTGCGCCCGATCGTGATTCAAAACGATAAGTCCAGCGGTGTCGGCATGTTGGCCGGCGGTGCGCTGGGCGGCGTTGCCGGTAACGCAGTGGGTGGCGGCACGGGCCGCACCATCGCCACGGTTGGCGGCGCCATTCTGGGCGCGCTGGCAGGCAACGCCGTTGAAAACCGGGTTGGCACCAACTCGGGTTACGAAATCACGGTACGCCTGGATAACGGCGAAACTCGCGTCGTTGCACAGGAAGCCGATGTGCCGGTCAGTGTGGGCCAACGGGTCCAGGTGATCAGCGGCGCAGGTCCCACCCGCGTCACACCAATGTAATTCCCCCAAAGCCCGCGCAAGCGGGCTTTTTTTTGCCCGAAACTCCGCTGGGCAATTTCGGGGGCAGACCAGAAAGCCGCGAAAGTCGCAAGAATCTGTCGCTCCGCCGCAACGCAGCACCCGGGATTTACCCGCAGGCGTTACCTTTGCGAGCGTTTTCTCGCGATTTACCCCAAAAGTTTCATAGCGATTCAACGGCCGAAGTGCAATGATTGCGCCTGCGATCGGCATCATGATGCGATTTTGATGTAACCAAGTGCATCCCGGGGCCGCTCTGGATCGCTGAAACCGTCAGTTGAGCTTCAGCATTTTTCTGTATTCTCGTGTCCTGTAATCCCAGGGGCGGGGATTTTTTTGCCGACAAGGCAACCTGCAATATCTATGCATACCGAGCAAGAACTCCACACCAAGATCGGCGAGATCGTCGAGTCGATCGTCATGAAGAAAGTCACCCCCGATACGCAGCTGATTGCCACTGGCCTGGTTGATTCCCTGGCTGCTGTGGACATTACGCTTGCCGTCGAATCGGAATACGGTTGCAGCATCCCGGCTCCCGAAATCGCCGAGCACCTTCAGTCGGTCCGCACGCTTGCCGGCTATGTCGCTGCCCATTCTTCGTAATACCCGCTTGTTGTCCCACGTCGCGGCTGCCGCGACGGCGGTAGCACTGGCGGTAGGGGCGTACTGCGGCGCAGACGATGTGCTGAGCCGCATCGTCACGCCGGTGTCCTCGCCGTCCACGGCCACCGCCGACCGCAGCAACTACCTGCCGAATCTGGGGCCCGACTGGGGCACGCAGCACGTCAACCTGAACCGCCTGGGCAATGCCCTGAGCGACGGGACGCTCGTCGTGCTGGGTTCGTCCGAACTGTCCAGCCACGACCTGCGCTTCGTGCCTTACCGCTTCTTCCCTGAAGAGCTGAAGGTGCCGACGCTGGCGTATGGCCACGCCATGTTCCAGTCCTACGGCATCGTCAGCGTGCTGGAGTCGGTCGCCGATTCGCTCACGCCGAATACGCGGCTGGTGATCATGGTGTCGCCCGCATGGTTCGCCTCGGGCGGCCAGTTGCCGCGCAGCGCGTTCGCCGAACACGTGACGGGGCCGGTCTGGGATCGCTTGTGGGATCAGCCCAATACGCGCGAGCAGATGCAGAACTGGATCAGCGACAACGCGAATTGGGGCTTGCTTTGGTTGATCGCCAACGGTCAGGTCGCCGAACTCAAGGACAAGGTGTCGCTGTGGTGGCATGCCCGCAAGGAACCGGCGCCCGACCGTCCGCGCAGCAAGCTGTCCGTGCCGGCGCACCGTTTCGTCTCCTGGCCGTCTTCGGCGCGGCTGAATGAAGGGCAGTGGGGCCGCTTGACGCACGAGGCGCGCGAAGTCGAGCGCACCCTGGGCAGCAACAACCCCTACGACGTACGCGACGACTATTACAAGCAATACCTGGCGGCGCTGTACTCGCCGGCGCGTAATGAGTTTGCCGACGTCGACCCTATCACCCGCACCGAGCTGGGCGATCTGTCGCGCGTCATGGCCTTGCTGCAAAAGCGCAAGGTCAAGGCCTACTTCGTCATCCAGCCGTTCAACCCCAAGCTGATCCTGGACGTCGAGCGATTCGACCCCGTGGTGGCCGCCATTACCGGCATGTGCCAGCGCTACCAGATGGGTTGCCTGGACCTTTACAGCATCCCGTTCGAACCCGGCATGGTGCGCGACGACATGCATCTGGCCGAGCTCGGTTGGGCGATGGCGGACCAAGGCATTGCGGAGTACTTTTCCCGATGAAATTCTTTCGTAAAGACGGCGCCGGGCGCCGCTTCTTCTGGCACCTGTGCCTGTATATCGGGGTGATCCTGGTGTTCGTGCTGCAAGCTCAGCCCACCACGGGCAGCGGCGGACCGATCAAGGTCGAATTCCAATACCAACAGTTCTGACCGCGCCATGGAATTGTTCGCAAGCTTGAGCTTTTTTGGGGGCGCCCTGTGCGGCGGCCTGGGCCTGTTGGCATACCGCTCGTTCGGCATGCCGTTCCGGATTGGCTATCGCCACATCATCGGCGTGATCTGTCTGGGCGTGTGGATGGCGGTGTTCTGGGCGCGTCCCTATCAGCCCATCGCGCTGCTGGCCATTTCGGGCAGCGCGCTGTGGGCGGTGCGCCGCAACTACATCCCGACCTGGCTGGCCGTCATCATCACCATGACGCCGCTCTTGCTGGTCAAGACCGGGGTGTCGCACCTGGGCGCGATGCTGGGCCTGTCGTTCGCCACGTTCCGCGCCATCGACGTGCTGCTGTTCGCGCAGCGCAACGAACGCGTGTCGCCGCTGGACTACTTCATCTACCTGTTCTTCCCGCTGACCTTGCTGGCCGGCCCGATGTACCGCTGGCGCAATTTCCAGGCGGACCTGAAGCGCGGCTATGAAGGTGTGAACCTGAATACGTGGCTGACGGGGCTGGAACTGATCATGCTGGGCGTGATCCAGAAGTTTGGCCTGGCCGAATTGATCTGGCGCTACGGCCTGGCCACGCTGGATGCGCA
>CAJYKY010000317.1 GCA_913775005.1 uncultured Achromobacter sp. | reverse complement strand
CCCTTTGATCCGCCTTACCGCGCTGGCCGTGCTGGCCTATCTGGCGCTGCCGCTGATTGTGATTCTGGGCGCCTCGTTCACGGCGACGCCGTACCTGGCGTTTCCGCCGCAAGGCTGGACGCTGGAGTGGTATCGCACCTTGCTGGTGGAAGCGGGCTATGTGGCGGCGTTCACCACCAGCACGGTGCTGGCGCTGGCGGTCACCATCGCGGCGGTGCTGTTGACGGTGCCGGCGGCGCTGGCGCTGGCCCGGTACGAATTCCCAGGCAAGGCCGCGCTGACGTCGGTGTTGATGTCGCCGCTGGTGCTGCCGCACATCGTGCTGGGCGCGGCGCTGCTGCAATACGGCGCGTACTTTGGGCTGACGCGCAGTTTTCTGTCGCTGCTGATTGGGCACATCGTCATCATCGCGCCCTTCGTGCTGCGGTCCACGTTGACTTTGCTGACGCCGGAGCAGCGCGCGCTGGAAGAGGCATCGGCCGATCTGGGCGCCAACCCGTGGACCACGTTCTTTCTGGTGGTGCTGCCGCAGATCCGGCCGGGCATCGTCACCGGTTCCATCTTCGCGTTCATCTCGTCGTGGATCAACGTGGAGCTTTCCATCTTCAACACCACGGCGGACCTGAACACCATCCCCGTCAAACTTTTCAATTACGTGCAGTACACGATTGATCCGACCATCGCAGCCGTATCGGGCGCCACGATTGTGGTTGCGGTGATCGCCATCGTCATTCTGGATTTGACCGTCGGCCTGGACATGCTGTCCGAACGCGGCAAATAGTTTCTTACCCCCTTCGTATTTCCCTTCATCCTACTTAGTCTGGAGCCACAGTCATGCGCAAGCAAGACGCGTTCGATGTCATCTATACCCATACCGAAGGCGAGCCCCTGTGCATCGTGCATAGCGGCATCCCCTACCCCGCCGGTTCCACCATCCTGGAAAAGCGGGCCTTTCTGGAGCAGAACTACGACTGGTTGCGCCAGGCGCTGATGCGCGAACCGCGCGGTCATAAGGATATGTTCGGCGTGTTCCTGACGCCGCCGTCCAGCCCCGAATTCGACGCGGGCCTGATCTACATCGACGGCACCGAGTATTCGCACATGTGCGGCCACGGCACCATCGCGGTCAGCATGGCCATGGTGGCCAATGGGCTGGTGGCGCGCGGCAAGGACGGCATCACCAAGATCCGTTTTGAAACCACGGCAGGCCTGGTGGTGTCGGAAGTGGCGTCCGAAGGCGACAACGTCTTGTGGACGCGCTTTGAAAACGTGCCGGCCTATGTGGCTGCGCAGGACATCCCGGTGGAATTGCCGGGCTACGGCAAGCTGTCGGCCGACATCGTCTGGGGCGGCAACTACTTCGGCATCGTCGACCTGTCGGGCTGCGACCTGCGCATCTCGCCGGACAACGGCACCGAGCTGTCGCGCATGGGTTTGATTGTGCGTGACCAGCTGAACGCGCGTCATCGCATTCAGCACCCGACCGAGGCGCATATCAACAATCTGAACTTCATCACGTTCTGGCATCAGCCCACGATTGAAGGCGCGTTCTACAAGAACGTGCACGTCTTCAGCGCGGGCCAGCTGGACCGCTCGCCCGGCGGCACCGGCACCAGCGCCATGATGGCGATGTTCGAAGCGCGCGGAAAGATGGGCCTGAACCAGCCGATCAAGTCCGAAGGCTTGCTGGGTAGCGGCACGTTTGAAGGCTGCCTGCTGGGCGAAGTGGATTTGAACGGCACGCGTGCCGTGCGCCCGACAGTCAAGGGCACGGCCAGCATTCTGGGCACCGCGCGCTGGGTCATCGACCGCACTGACCCCGTGGGCGCAGGCTTTCTGATCCGCTGAGGATCGGGGCCTGGGTGCCTCACACAAAAAGCGCGCCGGGCCTCCCGGTCCGGCGCGCTTAGCCGTGGCGGCACACCCTCAACCTTGTGCGGCGTCTTCCAGAATCATCTCGGCGCCGCGCTCGGCCACCATCATGACGGCGGCCTGCGTGTTGCCCGACACCATCTTCGGCATGACCGATGCGTCCACGACGCGCAAGCCAGTCACGCCGTTCACGCGCAGCCTGACATCCGTGACGGCGGCGGCGTCCGAGCCCATGCGGCACGTGCCGATGGGGTGATAGATGGTCTGCCCGTTGCGCCGCGCGAAATCCAGCCATTGCGCGTCGGTCTCCACGTCGGCGCCGGGGCTGACCTCGGCCTGCACATAGCGCTGCATTGCGGGTTGCCCAACAATGCGGCGCGCGACTTTCATGCCGCCCACAAGGCTGTCGCGGTCAATCTGTGCGGACAGGAAGTTCGGCCGGATCGACGGCCCCGAGAAGGGATCGGGTGACTTCAAGTGAATGGAACCCACCGACTCCGGCCGCAACTGCGCCACGCCGATCGTCATGCCGGGATGCCGGTCCAGAATGCGTTCCGCGGCGTTGGCGTAACTGGCATGCACGAAAAAGAATTGCACGTCGGGCGTAGGCAGGCCCGGCGCGCTTTTGACAAAGCCGTGCACCAGCCCCGTTCCCAGCGTCAGGATGCCGGTGTGCCGCGTGTAGTAGCGCGCCACCTGCTGCGCCAACCGCCAGCCGCGCGACATCTCGTTCAAGGTCACCGCGTCTTTGACCCGCCAGTTCATGCGCGTGGCGAAGTGGTCGATATAGTTTTCGCCCACCTGCGGTTGCGCGTGCACCACCGGGATGTTGAAGGATTGCAGCAGCGCCGGATTACCCACGCCAGACAGTTCCAACAGTTGCGGCGATTGCACGGCGCCCAGGCACAACAGCGTTTCGCGGCGCGCGCGCACCGTGTGTTCGTGCCCGTCTTTCCGATACGTGACGCCCACGCAGCGCTTGCCTTCAAACACCAGCCGGGTGACGTGCGCGCCACATTCCACGCGCAGGTTCTTGCGGCCGGTGGCAGGCTTCATATAGCCGTCCACCACGCTCCAGCGGCGGCCCCGGTGTTGCAGCACCTGGTAGTAGCCCACGCCTTCCTGGTCGCCCGCGTTGTAATCCGGGTTCAGCGGCTGGCCGTCTTCCTGGGCGGCGCGCAAGAAGGCGTCGGACACAGGAAAGCGCTCGGCCACTTCCTCCAGATGCATGGGGCCGTTCCTGCCGCGCGTCGGGCCGCCCGACGCGTAGTGTTCGATCTTGCGGAACACGCGCTCGGCTTGCGCTTGGCCCCAGCCCGTGGCGCCGGCGGCTTCCCAGCCGTCGTAGTCCTGGGGTTGGCCGCGCACGTAGATCATGCCGTTGATCAAGGTGGACCCGCCCACGCCCTTGCCGCGCGGCACGGCGATGGTCCGGCCATACGTGTTGTCTTCCGGCTCGGTGGCAAACCGCCAGTTGTAGACCGGGTTCACCAGCAGCTTGGAAAAGCCCGCCGGGATCGATATCCACATGCTGCTTGCCGTTTGCCCGGCCTCAAGCATCAGCACCCGATGCTTGCCGTCGGCGCTGAGCCGGTTGGCCAGGATGCAGCCGGCCGTGCCGCCGCCCGCAATAATGAAGTCGTAGTCGCCCATCTTTATCCGCCGGATCCCGAGGTTGGCTGCCCGCTCATTTCGTGGGCGCGACGCCCAGCATTTCGGCCATCAGCTCGATCTGGCAAGCCAGCATCGGCGCGCCGTAATGGACCTTGCAGCCCTTGGCCTGGGCCGCGACCAGCACGGCGGTGTCCTTGGGCTGCATGATGACTTCGCACACCAGCTGATCAGGCGTCAGCCGCGCCACGTCCAGCGGCAGCGCGTCGCCCTCTTTCATGCCCAGCGACGTGCCGTTGACGACGATATCGTGGCCCGACGGGTCGGGCGTGCCAACGGTGATCTGGGCATCGG
>CAJYKY010000316.1 GCA_913775005.1 uncultured Achromobacter sp. | reverse complement strand
GGTCATCCCCGCACTGGCGAGCAGCGTTCCGATGACTAGGAGATAAAGAGTGAAGAGATCGACGTGCATCCCGGCGAGGTATCAGCATTACGCCGATACGTGGCGTCGGCAGCGCGATTTTACGTGGAAATTTTGACAGCCAGGATGCCTGGGGCTACGCGCGTTGCGCCGCCGCCAACAGGTCATCGGTATGCACCATCAATGCACGAACTTGGTGCAGCTGAGGGTACTGATTCAGCACGCCTGCCCACTGCGGCGAGTCAAGCAGCGCGTGCCAGACCGGCTCCAGGGAATCGGCGGTTGCGGGCTGTTGCTGCGCGATCTGGCTGGCGTAGGCGATGCTGGCCGGCGCCGACAGCAATTGCATGCGGCTGGCAGCGTTAAGCAGGCGCGGCGTGGCGTCGACGGGCGCGTCGCAGCAGTACAGCACGGTGTGCGCCAGGTCCGGCCCTTGTGTCGGAAGCGCGCGCAATGATGCGCCGCATAGCCCAACCACGCCTTGCTGGGTCTTGAAGGGGTAAACGGTGTTTGCGTCCGCCTGCGCCAGCAGTTGCAAGCCGCGCAACAATCGGGGCAGATCGGTGCTGGCGGCGTCGGCCGAGGCTTTGGCTTCGACCAGCAGCACGATGTTCCAGGCGGGTGTAGTGGCGTGGTGCGTCCCCGAGTACTCTGCCAGGTCCGCGCGTTGCAGCAGCGCGGCGTCCCATTCGCTCTTGGCGCGGTCTGCGCTGCCGGGCAACGAAGGGGGCACGCGCATCGACGTCACGACGCGGTAAAGGGCATCGCAGTCCTCTGCGTTCGGGAAGGACGGCGTTTGATGAGCGGGCGTGGCAGGGCCGCCGGGTGTCGCCCGCTTGTCAGCGCCTGCTTGACCGTCGATGTGCGCCTGATTCAGCCGCCGCGCCAGCACCTGTAGCGCCTGCATGGCTTGCGCCTCGACGGCCGCGCCGCGCTGTTGCGCATCCGACCCCTGGCGCAACGCGGTGGCGCTGCCCGGCCGGGGGCCGTTGCGGTCGCATAACGCCTGGTAGCGCTGCACCAGCGAGTCCGAGGCCAGCGCGTCCAGCCGCTGCAAGCGCGACAGCGCTGGGCGCTCGGCTAGTTGCGTGCAGACGCGGGTGATGGCGCCGTCGGCGGCAGATTCCGGCAAGGCGCACAAGGCCTGCATGGCGTGGGCAAGCGTGACCCATCGGCCCGATGACCCCGCAGCGTACACGGCGTCCAGCGCATCACGCAGCGCGCCGGCCGGCATGCGTTCGCGTTTGGCGGGGTGGGCCAGGGCGTTGACGGCGGCCAGCACCTCGCGGCGGTCGGCGTCGGCGCTGGCGGACAGCGAGGCGTATTCGCGCACGGCGGCGGCGCGGTGACGCAGTTCCATGGCCTGGATGGCGGGGTCGCCAGCGCCGCCATTCATGGCAGGGTCATCCGCGACGCCTTTCATCGCGTCGCGGATCAGTTGCGCCAGGGCTTCGATGAATACCGACTTCAGCGCCCCGTTGGGTCTGGCATGGCGCACCAGCGCTTGCCGGGCCTGTTCGATGGTGACCGCCAGCGCGGTGGCCGCGTGGCCATTGCGAGGGTCGGGCGTGAGCGCGGGCGTGGCCGGCACGCGGTAGCGGCGGGGCACGATGCGCAGCATTTCATCCACCAGGGCAGGGCGCAAGGGCAGGGGCATGGGTCAGCGTGAACAAGAAGAAGGCCGCGTAAGCCTAGCGTGTCGCGCGCGATCGCGCACGGTTTTCAAGGCTGACAACTACCTGAACAGGTAATCAGATTATGCAAACAATGTCGTTCGTGCCGGCCAGGCAAGCCGATATCGTCCGGTGTGAACGGCGCATCAGCCGCCGAAACCAGGAGAATCCGATGTCCCCACGCACCTTTCTGGCCGGCGCCATTGCTGCGCTAGCCACCCTCGTCGCCACCCCGGCGGCGGCGCAACACGCCAAGTATCTGGTCACCACCGAATGGCTGGAAAAGAATCTGAACGACCCCAAGGTCCGCGTCGTTGAAGTCAGCGTGAACCCCGGCCTGTTCGAACGCGGCCACATTCCGGGCGCGGCCAACGTCAACTGGCATACCGATCTGGTCGACACCGTGAACCGCGACATCGCCCCGCCCAAGCAATTCCAGGCGCTGGTGGCGCGCGCGGGCATCAACGCCGACACGACCACCGTGCTGTACGGCGACAACAACAACTGGTTTGCGGCCTGGGGCGCGTGGATTTTCGATATCTATGGCATCGACAACGTGAAGATCCTGGATGGCGGGCGCAAGAAGTGGGAGGCCGAGGGGCGCCCGCTGGCCAATAGCGCCAAGATCCAGCCGGCCGGCACCGCGCAGATCAAGACGCCGAACGCGGCGCTGCGCGCGCATCTGCAAGACGTGCTGGCCGTGGCGCGCAAGGAAAAGCAGGGCGTGCTGGTGGACATTCGATCGGCCGATGAATACAACGGCAAGATCTTCGCGCCGAACGGCGTGCCGGAACTGGCCGTGCGCGCGGGCCATGTGCCGGGAGCGGTCAACGTCACGTGGAGCAAGCTCGTGGCGGACGATGGCACCTTCAAATCGGCCGACGAACTCAAAGCCATCTACCAGGCGGCCGGCGTGGACGGCAGCCAGCCGATCATCACGTATTGCCGCATTGGTGAACGTTCCAGCCATTCGTGGTTCGCGTTGAAAAAGCTGCTGGGCTATGACGTGCGCAACTACGACGGTTCGTGGACGGAATATGGCAACAGCGTCGGCTCGCCGATTACGAACCCGTCCGGCACGGTGTGGGGCAAGACCTGAGTGAATACGCTGCGATATGGATCCGCGGCCGCCTTGCTGGCGGCCGTTGTGGCAGCGGCCTGGCTGCTCGCGCCCCTGCCTGAGGGCGGGCGCAACCTGTCCTTGTCCGTCTTGCTGGGCGCGGCGTTCGGCATCGTGCTGCAACGTTCGCGCTTTTGTTTTTATTGCATCGCACGCGATTTCATCGACAAGCGCGAAACGGCCGGCATGTTCGCCGTGCTGCTTGCGCTGGGGGTGGGCACATTGGGCTATCACGCGGTGTTCGGCGCGTTCCTGCCCATTCCTTCCGCAGACCGGTTGCCGCCGGGCGCGCATATTGGCCCGGTCAGCCTGGCGCTGGTGGCAGGTGCGTTCGTGTTCGGCGTGGGGATGCGGGTGTCGGGTTCGTGCATCAGCGCGCACTTCTACCGCTTG
>CAJYKY010000315.1 GCA_913775005.1 uncultured Achromobacter sp. | reverse complement strand
CACCTGCAATTGCGCGGGCAGGCCGCGCAGGCTCTTCAGCTTTTGCTTGTACGCGGCCAGTTCGGCCTTGTTGGGCAGCTTGCCGTGGACGAGCAAGTGGGCAATTTCTTCGAACTCGCTGGTGTGGGCGATGTCCAGGATGTCGTAGCCGCGATAGTGCAGGTCGTTGCCGCTGCGGCCCACGGTGCACAGCGCGGTGTTGCCCGCGACCACGCCTGACAGGGCAACGGACTTCTTGGGTTTGAAACCGGCTTTCTCTTCCGGCTTGGCGTCCGGCTTGGCATCTTGCTTAGCGTCTTGCTTGGTTTCTTTGTTCTTGGGAGCCGTGCTCATGTCTCTACTCCTTTCCTTTCGCGATGGTCGATGCAATGGGGGACTAGCTTGGCGCTGCGAGGATGGCGCAGCGCCGGATACCGGCAGGCGGCGGCTTTACGCCTTGCCCTTTTGGAACAGCGCATCCAGGCGCGATTCAAATTCGTGATAGCCGATGCGGTCGTACAGTTCTTCGCGCGTCTGCATCAGGTCCACCACGTTTTTCTGGTGGCCGTCGCGGCGGATGGCGGTGTAGACGGCTTCGGCGGCCTTGTTCATGGCGCGGAAGGCCGACAGCGGATACAGCACCATGCCCACGCCCACGCTCTTGAGCTCTTCCACCGAGAACAGCGGCGTCTTGCCGAATTCGGTGATGTTGGCCAGCACCGGCACCTTGACGGCTTTGACGAAGCGGTCATAGGTGGGCAGGTCGTAGGCGGCTTCGGCGAAGATGGCGTCCGCGCCCGCTTCCACGCAGGCCAGCGCGCGCTCGATGGCGGCGTCCACGCCGTGCGATGCGATGGCGTCGGTGCGGGCGATCAGGTAGAAATCGGAATCGGTGCGCGCATCGGCGGCGGCCTTCACGCGGTCGGCCATTTCTTCCGTGGTGACGATTTCCTTGCCCGGCCGATGGCCGCAGCGCTTGGCGCCGACCTGGTCTTCAATGTGGCAGGCGGCCGCGCCGAACTTGATCAGGCTTTTGACGGTGCGGGCGATGTTGAACGCCGACGGGCCGAACCCGGTGTCGATGTCCACGACCAGCGGTACGTCGCACACGTCGGTGATGCGGCGCACGTCGGTCAGCACGTCGTCCATGGTGTTGATGCCCAGATCGGGCAGACCCAGTGAACCCGCCGCCACGCCGCCGCCCGACAGATAGATGGCGCGGTAGCCGGCACGCTTGGCCAGCAGCGCGTGGTTGGCGTTGATGGCGCCGATGATCTGCAACGGGCTTTCTTCGGCAAGGGCGCGGCGAAAAAGGGCGCCGGGCGATTCGGGTCTGGACATGGATGTCTCCGTTCTTATGGTTGGCCCACGACCTTATCGCGGGTCCGGAATATAAATCTGTCCCCTACGTGACAATCCAGCGCGGCCGGACCAAGAGACAGGTTTATGTTTCGGCAAGATGGCGATACAGACGAATTGGGCCCGCATCAACGGGCCCAATTCTTATTCAAGCGCTGCTTACTTCAGCAGGTCCTTGACGCCGTCGCGCTCTTCCAGGAGCTCTTTCAGCGTGAAGTCCAGGCGCTCACGCGAGAAGGCGTCGATTTCCAGGCCTTCAACACGCTTGTACTCGCCATTTTCGGTCGTGACCGGCACGCCGTAGATGATGCCTTCCGGGATGCCATAGGAGCCATCCGACGGAACGCCCATCGTGACCCACTTGCCATTGCTGCCCAGGACCCAGTCACGGACGTGGTCGATGGCGGCGTTGGCGGCCGAAGCGGCCGAGGACAGGCCACGGGCTTCGATGATGGCGGCGCCACGCTTGCCCACGGTCGGGATGAAGGTGTCGCGGTTCCAGGCGTCGTCATTGATGAGCTTGGACAGCGACTCGCCGCCGACGGTGGCGAAGCGGAAATCCGGGTACATCGTGGGCGAGTGGTTGCCCCAGACGATCAGGTTTTCGATGTCAGCAACCGGCTTGCCCGACTTGGCCGACAGTTGCGACAGCGCGCGGTTGTGGTCCAGGCGCAGCATGGCGGTGAAGTTCTTGGCCGGCAGGTCCGGAGCCGACTTCATGGCGATGTAGGCGTTGGTGTTGGCGGGGTTGCCCACAACCAGCACCTTGACGTTGCGGCTGGCCACGTCGTTCAGGGCCTTGCCTTGCGCCGTGAAGATCTGGGCATTGACCGACAGCAGGTCCTTGCGTTCCATGCCAGGGCCGCGCGGACGGGCGCCAACCAGCAGGGCGACATCAGCGTCCTTGAAGGCGGTGCGCGGGTCGCTGTGAGCGGTGACTTCTTGCAGCAGCGGGAAGGCGCAGTCATCCAATTCCATGATGACGCCCTTCAGGGCCTTTTGCGCTTTCTCGTCGGGGATTTCCAGCAATTGCAGGATGACGGGTTGATCTTTACCCAGCATTTCGCCCGAGGCGATGCGGAATAGCAGTGCGTAACCGATTTGGCCGGCGGCGCCGGTGACGGCGACACGCAAGGCAGGCTTGGACATGGACGTTCTCCGTAATGTTTGGCGAGAAAAAATCTCACCGATCAGTGTAATCGTTGGCCGTAAAAATTCAGGCGCTTCTGCCACGCCCGCGTCGCGGGTTTGCGGGGCCTTGGCCGTCGTGAATCCTAGAACGATTTGCAGGGGGCGTCAAACGCTCTTCTATCTTATATAAGACATAAGACGTTGGACAGCTTCCCGCCCGATATGCCACAATAGAGCGTTTATTCGAATGCGTCGCGGCACGGCTTACCGTGCCTTTGCCGGCGCATTTTTGGATGTGGGCGAGCGGTCGGACTAAGTCCTGTTTTTACGCCAGCCTCCCATCATCCGGATGAACATGACACTTTCAAGAAGATCCATGGCAGAGCCTCGGCCCGAAACCTCCTTACGCACACGCGCCGCCCGTTCAACGGGCGAGGGGGCCGCTTTCAGTCCGCTCTATCGCCAGATCAAGGATCTGCTCGTTCAAAGCCTTGAGCGCGGCGAATGGAAGCCCGGTGAACTCATCCCCAGCGAAATCGATCTGGCCGCCCGTTTTCAGGTGAGCCAGGGCACGGTGCGCAAGGCGGTTGATGAGCTTGCGGCCGAGCACATGCTGCTGCGCCGTCAAGGCAAGGGCACCTTTGTCGCTACCCACCACGAAGCCCGCGTCCGTTACCGGTTCCTGCGCCTGGCCGCCGATGAAGAAGGCGAACCCGGCCGCGCCGAAAGCCGTATTCTGGAATGCCGGCGCCTGCGCGCGCCCGCAGAGATCGCCCGGGCGCTGGATTTGCGGGCGGGTGAAACGGTTGTCATGATCCGGCGCCTGCTGTCCATGGGGCAGACGCCCACCGTCGTGGACGACATCTGGCTGCCGGGTTCCATTTTTCGTGGACTCACCCTGGAGCTGCTGGCTGCCAATAAGGCACCGCTCTATGGTCTGTTCGAATCCGAGTTCGGCGTCAGCATGGTGCGCGCGGACGAGAAGCTGCGCGCGGTGATCGCGCCGGCCGAAGTCTGTCCGCTGCTTAATGTTCCCGCCGGCACGCCGTTGTTGCAGGTAGATCGGGTGTCGTACACCTATGGTGACCGCCCCATGGAAATTCGCCGGGGGTTGTACTTGACCGATCGATACCACTACCGCAATAGTCTGAATTGATGAGCTTTTTAACTACGATTTGATACCAACCCAATCTCTGGGCGAAAATACCGTGTTTGCCCGAAAGGGCCACGGCACTTTCGCCGTCACGATTCCCTAGTTCAGAAACACCGAGGCCGTCATGTCCGACACCGCTGCCAAGCCACGTCCGCAGTTTCGCAATATTGGGCTCGCCCAAGTTGCGTTCTCTTATCGCCTGCCCCTGGCCGGCAAGCTGTCCATCTTGCACCGCATCAGCGGCATTTTGCTGTTCCTCTGTTTGCCCTTGGTCATCGTTCCGCTGTTCGCAGCAAGCGTGGCCGCACCGCAGTCGTTTGCCTGGATCGCCTCCATCGCGGCCAACCCGATCGTCAAGCTTGTCTTCCTGGTCCTCGTCTGGGGCTACCTGCATCACTTCTGTGCTGGCATCCGCTACCTGCTGCTGGACCTGCACATCGGTATCGACAAGCTGTCGGCCAAGAAAAGCGCCGGCGTGGTCTTCGGTGTCAGCCTGGCGCTGACGCTGGTGTTCGCTCTCAAACTGTTCGGAGTGCTGTAAATGGCCGCCGCTAAAAATTACGGACCCAAGCGCCTGGTCGTCGGTGCGCACTACGGGGTCATGGATTTCATCGTTCAGCGCATCACCGCCGTCATCATGGCCGTGTACACGCTGGTGCTGCTCGTCGGCATTCTGATGATGCCCGCCTTCACGTATGAACACTGGGTCAAGCTGTTCAACTTCTACGTGGGCTTCATTCCGGTTGGCCAAATCCTGGCCTCCCTTGCATTCTTTGCGTTGGCCTGGCATGCCTGGATTGGCGTGCGCGACGTCTGGATGGACTACGTCAAGCCGGTGGGCTTGCGCTTGCTGTTGCAAGTGCTGACGATCCTCTGGTTGATCGGTACGGTCGTTTACTTCGCGCAAATCCTCTGGAGCATTTAAGCCGTGGTCTCTGTCATGAAATCCTTGCCGCGCCGCCAGTTTGATGTGGTGGTCGTTGGCGCCGGTGGAGCCGGCATGCGTTGTTCGCTGCAACTGTCCCAAGCGGGCCTGTCGGTTGCAGTGCTGTCCAAAGTGTTCCCCACGCGTTCGCACACCGTTGCCGCACAAGGCGGCGTGAGCGCCTCCCTGGGCAACATGAGCGAAGACAACTGGTACTGGCACATGTACGACACCGTCAAGGGGTCGGATTGGCTGGGCGACCAGGACGCTATTGAATTCATGTGCCGCGAAGCGCCGAACGCCGTGTACGAGCTCGAGCACTTCGGCATGCCGTTTGACCGCAACCCCGACGGCACGATCTATCAGCGTCCGTTCGGCGGCCACACCGCCAACTTCGGTGAAAAGCCGGTGCAGCGCGCCTGTGCCGCCGCCGACCGCACCGGCCACGCGCTGCTGCACACGCTCTACCAACGCAACGTTGCCGCCCGCACCCAGTTCTTCGTCGAATGGATGGCGCTGGACCTGCTGCGCAACGAAGCTGGCGACGTCGTCGGCGTGACCGCGCTGGAAATGGAAACGGGCGAAATCTACATCCTGGAAGCCAAGACCACGGTGCTGGCCACCGGCGGTGCAGGCCGTATCTGGGCTGCTTCCACCAACGCCTTCATCAACACCGGTGACGGCCTGGGCATGGCGGCTCGCGCCGGCATCCCGCTGCAAGACATGGAATTCTGGCAGTTCCACCCGACCGGCGTGGCCGGCGCGGGCGTGCTGATCACGGAAGGCGTGCGCGGCGAAGGCGGCATCCTGTTGAACAAGGATGGCGAACGCTTCATGGAGCGCTATGCGCCCACGCTGAAGGACTTGGCTCCGCGTGACTTCGTGTCCCGCTCGATGGACCAGGAAATCAAGGAAGGCCGTGGTTGCGGCCCGGACGGCAGCTACGTCGTTCTGAAGCTCGACCACCTGGGCGCCGACGTCATCAACAAGCGTCTGCCGTCGATCCGCGAAATCGCCATCAAGTTCGGCAACGTGGACCCGATCAAGGAACCGATCCCCGTCGTTCCGACCATCCACTACCAGATGGGCGGCATCCCGGCCAACTACCACGGCCAGGTGCTCTCGCGCGTCAACGGCGAGAACAAGATCGTCAACGGCTTGTACGCGGTGGGCGAATGCGCCGCCGTGTCGGTGCACGGCGCCAACCGCCTGGGCACGAACTCGCTGCTGGACCTGATCGTGTTCGGCCGCGCCACCGGCAACCACATCGTGAATTCGCATCCGGAGCGCCAGCGCGCGCACCAGGATCTGCCGAAGGAAGCCGTGGACTTCTCGCTGGATCGCATCAACAAGCTGGAAACACGTACCTCGGGCGAAAAGACGCAAGACATCGGCAACGCCATCCGCTTCTCGATGCAGCGCCACTGCGGCGTGTTCCGCACGCTGGAACTGCTGAACGAAGGCGTGACGCAGATCGAAGATCTGGCCAAGCAAGCCGACAATATCTACTTCAAGGACAAGTCCAAGGTGTTCAACACCGCGCGCGTCGAAGCGCTGGAACTGGCCAACATGACCGAAGTGGCCCGCGCCACGATCAAGTCGGCCGCCGCCCGCACGGAAAGCCGTGGCGCTCACGCGCTGGACGACCACCCGACGCGTGACGACGAAAACTGGCTGAAGCACACGCTGTGGTACTCCGAAGGCAGCCGCCTGGAGTACAAGCCTGTGCAGATGAAGCCGCTGACGGTTGAGTCCTTCCCGCCCAAGGCGCGTACCTTCTAAGTCCGGATAGAGCCCATTATGAGCACCAAGAGAATCGTCAAGTTCGAAATCTACCGCTACGATCCGGACAAGGACGAGCGCCCGTACATGCAGAAGCTGGACGTTGAACTCCAGCCCACCGACAAGATGCTGCTTGATGCGCTGGTTCGCATCAAGAACGACGTCGATGACAGCCTGGCCCTGCGCCGCTCGTGCCGTGAAGGCGTGTGCGGTTCGGACGCCATGAACATCAACGGCAAGAACGGTCTGGCCTGCACGACGAACCTGCGTGAATTGAAGGAACCCATCGTTCTGCGTCCGCTGCCGGGCCTGCCCGTCATCCGCGACCTGATCGTGGACATGACGCACTTCTTCAACCAGTACCACTCGATTCGCCCGTACCTCATCAACGATGCGCCGCCGCCCGAAAAAGAGCGCCTGCAATCGCCCGAGGCCCGCGAAGAGCTCGACGGTCTGTATGAGTGCATTCTGTGCGCATGCTGTTCCACGTCCTGCCCGTCGTTCTGGTGGAACCCGGACAAGTTCGTCGGCCCGGCCGGCCTGCTGCAAGCCTATCGCTTCATCGCGGATAGCCGCGACGAAGCCACCGGCGAGCGTCTGGACAACCTGGAAGACCCGTACCGCCTGTTCCGTTGCCACACCATCATGAACTGCGTCGACGTCTGTCCGAAGGGCCTGAACCCGACCAAGGCGATCGGCAAGATCAAGGAACTGATGGTCCGCCGGACGGTCTAGTTGTCTATCTAGCGTGAAGACTTTTGTATTTATGGTGTAACGATGAGCAGGCTAACTGAACTGGAGCGGGCGCGTCTGCGTTGGCGGGCGCGCCGCGGCCTGCTCGAAAACGACTTGATCATCACTCGGTATCTCGACGCTTACGAGGCTGAACTTACCGATGATGATGTGGCCGCATTGACCCAGCTGTTCGAGATGGGAGACAACGATCTTCTCGACCTGCTGCTGGCCCGCAAGGAACTCGAAGGCGCCCTGGATACCCCCAGGCTTCGGGGCATTATTGGCCAGATGCGCGCACTCTGATTAATGTGAGAGGAAATAACATGAACCTGTCTGACAAAAAAGCCACTCTATCCTTCTCGGATGGCAGCGCACCCATTGAGTTCCCTGTCTACAAGGGCACGGTCGGTCCGGATGTGATCGACATCCGCAAGCTGTATGGCCAGACGGGCATGTTTACGTTTGACCCGGGCTTCATGTCCACCGCCGCTTGCGAATCGGGTATCACGTACATCGACGGCGACAAGGGCGAGCTGCTGTACCGCGGCTTCCCCATCGAGCAGCTGGCCGTCAACTGCGACTTCATGGACATCTGCTATTTGATCCTGAACGGCGAACTGCCGAACGAGGCTCAGAAGGCTGACTTTGATTCGCAAGTGACCCATCACACGATGGTCAACGAGCAACTGCATTTCTTCCTGCGTGGCTTCCGCCGCGACGCTCACCCGATGGCCGTGCTGACGGGTCTGGTTGGCGCGCTGTCCGCGTTCTACCACGACTCCACCGACATCACGAACCCGCAGCATCGCCACATCTCGGCCATCCGCCTGATCGCCAAGATGCCGACGCTGGTTGCGATGGCGTACAAGTACTCGCAAGGCCAACCGTTCATCTACCCGCAGAACAACCTGTCCTACACGGGCAACTTCCTGCGCATGATGTTCGCCACGCCGTGCGAAGACTACAAGGTCAACGAAGTCGTTGAACGCGCACTGGACCGCATCTTCATCCTGCACGCCGACCACGAGCAAAACGCGTCGACCTCGACCGTGCGCCTGTGCGGCTCGTCGGGCACGAACCCGTTCGCAGCCATCTCGGCTGGCGTGGCTTGCCTGTGGGGCCCGGCTCACGGCGGCGCCAACGAAGCTTGCCTGCAAATGCTGGAAGAGCTGCAAGCCAATGGCGGCATCGACAAGGTCGGTGAGTTCATGGAGAAGGTCAAGGACAAGAACTCGGGCGTGCGCCTGATGGGCTTTGGCCACCGCGTCTACAAGAACTACGACCCGCGTGCCAAGCTGATGCAGGAAACCTGCAAGGAAGTGCTCTCGGCCCTGGGCCTGGAAAACGACCCGCTGTTCAAGCTGGCCCTGGAACTGGAACGCATCGCTCTGTCGGATCCGTACTTCGTCCAGCGCAAGCTGTACCCGAACGTGGACTTCTACTCGGGTATCGTTCAACGCGCCATCGGCATCCCGACCTCGCTGTTCACGGCCATCTTCGCGCTGGCCCGCACGGTGGGCTGGATTGCCCAGTGGAACGAAATGCTGTCGGATCCCGACTACAAGATTGGTCGTCCGCGCCAGCTGTTCACGGGTTCGGTCACCCGCGACGTGCCCCCGATGGACAAGCGTTAATCCGCCTTGCCGCATCAGCAAAAAACCGCCTTCGGGCGGTTTTTTTATTGACGCTTGCCGAGCAGGCGGCGCAAGCGGCGGACGTTAGCGGATATCATCTGCCGCATGATTCCCGTCGCACTTCCATCGGCCAGTTTCTTCCTGTTGTTATCCGCCGGTTTCATCGCCGGCCTTGTGCTGCTGGGCTGGGCCGTGGTCCTGGCCGCAAGCGCCGCGCACCGGCGCACGGTGCGCAAGTACTGGAAGACGTCCGCCGCCGTGTTTGTGGTGCTGGCGATTCCGTTCGCCTTCTATGTGTTCGTCCATACCGCCATCTGGCAGATCGAACGCGAAAGCGAACGCAGCCAGGCGGCGCGCCGCGTCACGCTCGACGCCCCGCAGACCGTGGCTGGCACCTTGATGCCCGCCGGCACGCGTCTGGAGTTGCAGGTGGAGGGCGATCTCAACACCTATGTTGAAGCCGAGTTTCCGCAGCCGGTGCCCATCTTTGATGTGCCGTCGCTGCGGGTGCGCCGCTTTCTGGGCATCGACTACGACACCGAGACCTACACTTTGATCGGCCGCTATCCGCGCGACGTGACCGTGACCGGGCAGGGCGATCAGGCCGTGCTGGGGTGGCAGTGCGACGCCACGCAGGACATCGAG
>CAJYKY010000314.1 GCA_913775005.1 uncultured Achromobacter sp. | reverse complement strand
CCATCGCGCTGGCGCGCCGCGACGCGCGGGTGATGGCGTCCGACCTGAGCGCCGCGGCGCTGAAGGTGGCGGCGGCCAACGCCTGGGAGCTGACCGCGTCGGTGCGCTTCGTGCAAGGCAGCTGGTTCGACGCCGTGCCGGCGGGCGAAGGCTTTGACCTGATCGTGTCCAATCCGCCCTATGTGGCCAGCGACGACCCGCATCTGGAACAAGGCGACGTGCGTTTCGAGCCGCGTGGCGCGCTGACCGATGGCGCGGGCGGGCTTGAAGACCTGGGCCGCATCGCCCAAAGCGCGGGCCGGTATCTGAAGCCGGGCGGCGCCTTGTGGATGGAGCATGGCTGGGATCAGGCGCAGGCCGTGCGCGACCTGTTGGCCGAGGCTGGCTTCGAAGGCGTGCACAGCCGCCAGGATCTGGCCGGCATCGAACGCATTTCCGGTGGCCGCTGGCCCGCCGTTGGCCGCTGAGGCCACGCGTCTGTTACAGCTCTTACCCGAGGCGCGGGGCGGATTGACCGGCCGCGTTCCGGGGGAATCCGGCCGCTTTTTCCGGCTGTACCTATAATTGGCGTTATTCCGTTATGCCTCTTCAAGAGACCACCATGAGCGACGTTCAAGAATTCATCCGCGAAACCGTGACCCAGCATCCCGTTGTGCTGTTCATGAAAGGCACCGCCCAATTTCCGCAATGCGGCTTCTCCGGCAAGGCCATTCAAATCCTGAAAGGCTGTGGCGTGAAGAAGCTGGTCACCGTCAATGTGCTGGAGGACGACGAAGTCCGCCAGGGCATCAAGGAATTTTCCAGCTGGCCCACCATCCCGCAACTGTATGTGGCGGGCGAGTTCATCGGCGGCTCGGACATCATGGATGAGATGAACGAATCCGGCGAACTCAAGACGCTGCTGGAGCAATCCGGCGCAACGGCCTGACGCCGCGATGCGGCGTTTAGTTATCGGCATCACCGGCGCCACGGGCGCGCTCTATGCCGTGCGCATGCTGCAAGCGCTGCGCGGCGTGGACGATGTGGAAACGCATCTGGTGGTGTCGGCATCGGGCGTGCTGAACATCAAGCATGAACTGGATGTCAGCCGCCACGACGTCTACGCGCTGGCCGATCACGTGCATTCGGTGCGCGACGTGGGCGCCACGCTGGCCAGCGGAGCGTTCCAGACGGCGGGCATGGTGATCGTGCCGTGTTCGATGCGCACGCTGGCGGCCGTGGCCCATGGCCTGTCCGATAACCTCATCACCCGCGCTGCCGACGTCACGTTGAAGGAGCGCCGCCGCCTGGTGATGTTGGTGCGCGAAACGCCATTCAACCTGGCGCATCTGCGCAACATGACTGCCGTCACTGAAATGGGCGGCATCGTGTTTCCGCCGCTGCCGGCGTTCTATCACCGCCCGGCTTCCATCGAAGAAATGGTGGATCACACCGTGGCGCGCGTGCTGGAACTGTTCGACATCGTCGTGCCCGGCCCGCATTGGGAAGGCATGAAGTAGCGGGGGCGGCTCAGGCGTATTTGCCCGTCAGCCCGCCATCCACCAGCAATTCCGTGCCGGTGATGTAGGACGCGTCATCCGACGCCAGGAAGGCCACCGCCTTCGCCACTTCCCATGGCGTGCCCATCCGCCCCATCGGCACTTGCCGGTCGCGCGCGGCCAGCGCCGCCTGCAAATCGTTGGGGTCGAACATGCGCGCCACGTTCTGCGCCACGCGCGGCGTGTCGATCAGCCCCGGGATCACGGTATTGACGCGGATGCCATCGGCGGCGTATTGCTGCGCGGCCATGCGGGCGAAGTGGATCACGGCGGCCTTGCTGACGCTGTAGGCCAGATGCGGGTAGCCCGTGTACCGGATGCCCGCGATTGACGACACCGCCACGATCGCGCCGCCGCCTTGCTCGCGCATCAGCGGCGCCAACAGGCGTGTGGCGATCAACAGGCTGGTCACGTTCACTTGCTGGATGCGGTCCCAGTCCTCCAGTGAAATGTCTTCCGGCCCGCCCACTTTGCCGATGCCGGCATTGGCTTGCAGGATGTCGATGCGCCCGTAACGGCGCAGCGCGGCATCCACCGCCGCGCGCATCGCGTCCGGGTCGGCCACGTCCGCCTGCACCGGCAGCGCGCTGCCACCGACCCGTTCCACTTCATGCGCGGCGTCTTCGGCCGCCGCCAGGTTCACATCCAGCGCGATGATCGCCGCGCCTTGCTGCGCCAGCGTGACGCAGCTGGCGCGGCCGATGCTCCAGCCAGTGGCCGACGCGCCCGCGCCCGCCACCAGCGCGATCTTGCCTGCCAGCCGGGGTTCGATGGGCGGCGTCATGCTGGGGACTTCCCACTGCCCGCGTTGCCACCATCACCATCCCCGTGCTGATGCGACTTGCCCTTGCCCACGTACGGAATGGCGTGGTCGATGGTTTCCCAGATGTAGCGGCCCGACGGGCTTTGCTGTTCTTCCGCCACGTGCGACACCAGCCCCGCTGCGCGGGAGATCACCGCAAAGCCGCGCATCAGGTCGGTCGGCACGCCAATCTCGCTCAGCAACGCCGCTACCGCGCCCGTGGCGTTGATGGTGATGTGCTTGCCGTAAGTTTCATCAATGGCGGCGGCCAACAGGCGCAGCGCTTTGATCGACGCGCCTTGCAGCTCGGGTTCGGCTTCGGCCAGCGCCAGCAGTTTGATCGAACGCGGGTCATCGGGCTTATGCAGATGGTGCCCAAAGCCCGGCAGCGGACGGCGCTGCTCGCGGAACTCGCGTGCGATTGCCAGCGCTTCGGCGCGGCCATCGGCCGCCTGCTTGATGCGGTCCAACAGGCGCGAGCAATTTTCCATGGTTCCCACGAACTGGCTGCCCACCGCCATCAGGCCCGAGGCCACCGCGCCTTGCAGGTTTTCCGGCGCGCTCATGTAGATGAGCCGGGTGGCGATGGCGCTGGGCGTCATGCCGTGTTCCATCAAGGTGACCAGCACCGCGTCCACGATGCGCATGTCCACCGGCCGCGCATCACGGCCCAGGATCTGCATGATCATCACTTCGGTAAATGTTTTCTTGCCGATCAGGTCTTCCACCAGGTCCACGTCGCGGTACGACATGCCCGTCAGGTGATGCGCGCACAGGCGCGTTTCGGGCGGGGCGGGTTGCGGGCGTTGGGATGCAGTCATGGCGCTTTCCTTCAAGACGATGTGGTTTGGGTTTGCGCGGCGTCGCGCACGGCGTTCTTCAGCACCTTGCCCACGCTTGAGCGCGGCAGGCTGTCGTGGATATGGAATTGCTTGGGCGTGGCCACCGGGCCCAGCAGCGCGCGCACGTGCGCTTTGAGCGCGTCGTCGCTGGCATGTGCGCCGGGGTGGAACTGCACGGCCGCGTGCACGGCTTCGCCCCACTTGTCATCCGGCAGGCCGAAAACGGAACACTCGTACACGGCGGGGTGTGAAGACAGCGCGTTTTCGACATCAACCGGATAGACGTTGAAGCCGCCGGTGATGATGACGTCGCGCAGGCGGTCTTTCAGAAACAGATAGCCGCGCGTGTCGATGAGGCCGGTGTCGCCGGTGTGTAGCCAGCCGTCCACCAGGGTCTCGGCGGTTTTCTCGGGCAGGCGCCAGTAGCCCGTCATTGTCAGGTCACCGTGAACCACCACTTCACCGATTTCGCCAGCGGGCAACAGCGTGCCGTCCGGCGCCATGATGGCCACGTCCGACAACCACGTTGCCCGTCCGACCGATGCGCGATTCTGCGGCTGCGCCAGCTCTGCCGGCCGCAGCACGGTGGCGATCTGCGGCGCCTCTGTCTGGCCGTAAGTCGTGCCCAGCACCGGGCCGAAGAAGTCCAGCGCGCGGTCGATCTTTTCAGGCGGCATGGGCGCGCCGCCATAGATCAGGTTGCGCAGCTTGGGAAAGTCGGCGCGCGACACGCCGGGCTGCGCCATGATCATGTAGATCAGCGTGGGCGGCATGAAGCTCAGCGTGCCGCCGCGCTCGCGGAACGCGGTGGTGATCGTGGCGGGCGTCACGCTGTCCAGCAGCAGATGCGTGCCGCCGCTGGCCAGCACGGGCAGCAGGTAGGTGCCCGTGCCGTGCGTGATGGGGGCGGACACTACGTAGCGGTCATCCGGCGTCAGCCCCCAGCTGACGATCTGGTTGATGATGCCCGCGTTCCACGCGCGGTAGGGCTGCATCACACCTTTAGGCAGGCCGGTGGTGCCGCCCGTGAACTTGATGGCTTGCGTGGCGTCGCGCGACAGCGCATGCCGCTGCGGTGCGCGGCCGGCGTATTGATGCAGCAGGGCGTCCACGTGCACGCCGGAAGCGAGCTTGTCTTCACGTTGCGGGTCTGCCGCCAGGCCGTCCTCCAGGTGCAGACGCGTGCCCGACGCGGCCGGCGCCAACGGCTCGCCCACCGCGTCAACGATGACGATGGACGGCGTGGTGGCATCCAGAATGCGCCCGATCTCCGGCGCGGTGCTGCGGTAATTCAGCGGCACCCAGACCTTGCCGCTGGCCAGCACGGCCAGCAGCGCCAGGATGTGACGCGCCGAGTTGCCCGCGCAGATGGCCACGCGCGATTGCGGGGCCGGGTCCAGGTCTTGCAGCGCCGCCGCCAGCGCCCGGGTATCGGCCGCCAGCCGGGCATAAGTGGTGGCGCCTTCCGGGCCATCCAGCGCGATGCGCTCGGGATACTGCTCGGCCGCGCGGAAAAAGAAATCGATCGGGTACACCCTGTGCTCCTTGAAACTAGTTGGCCTTGATGTCGGCGCGTTTGACGACGGCGCCCCACTTCGTGATTTCGCTGTCGATCTTCT
>CAJYKY010000313.1 GCA_913775005.1 uncultured Achromobacter sp. | reverse complement strand
TGAGAAACCGGTGCTGATCTTCAGTCTGGAGATGCCCAGCGAGCAGCTGATGATGCGTATGCTGGCATCTCTGTCGCGCGTGGACCAGACGCGTATTCGTACCGGCCAGCTGGAAGATGAGGACTGGGCGCGCATCTCCGCCACGATGGGTATTCTGCTGGAGAAGAAAAACATCTTTATTGATGACTCTTCCGGCCTGACGCCAACCGAAGTACGCTCGCGTGCCCGCCGCGTGTTCCGCGAAAATGGCGGTCTGAGCATGATCATGATCGACTATCTGCAGCTGATGCGCGTGCCGTCGCACTCCGAGAACCGTACGCTGGAGATCGCCGAAATTTCGCGTTCATTGAAAGCGCTGGCCAAAGAGCTGAATGTGCCGGTCGTGGCGCTGTCGCAGCTAAACCGTTCACTGGAGCAGCGCGCCGACAAACGTCCGGTTAACTCCGATCTGCGTGAATCAGGATCGATCGAGCAGGATGCTGACCTGATCATGTTTATCTACCGCGATGAGGTTTATCACGAAAACAGCGATCTGAAAGGCATCGCTGAGATCATCATCGGCAAGCAGCGTAACGGGCCGATCGGTACCGTGCGTCTGACCTTCCAGGGTTCCAGCACGCGCTTCCTGAACTTCTCGGGCGCGCAACCCAAAGACATGTACTGATGTCGTTGCTGTCGTCGTAAGCCCGAAAAAAAAACCGCGATGCATCATGCGGGCGCGGTTTTTTTTTGCATTCGCGTCGGGGCGCAGCGCCCCGCGCGGATCGGGTCGTTCAGTGCTTAGCCTCGGTTTCCGGACGCTTGCCATATCGGGCAGCAAGCACGCCGCAAACCATCAGCTGGATCTGGTGAAACAGCATCAACGGCAGCACGATGGCGCCCACGGCATGGCCGGCAAACAGCACCTGCGCCATCGGGATGCCGCTGGCCAGGCTTTTCTTTGAACCGCAGAACAGCAGCGTGATGCGGTCTTCAATGCTGAAGCCCAGCGCGCGCCCGGCCAGCGCCGACAGCCCCAGCGCCAAGGCCAGAATGACGGCGCAGCAAGCCACCAGCCCCACCAGCGCGGGAATGGGGGTGCTGCTCCACAGCCCTTCGTTGATGGCTTCGGAAAAGGCTGTGTACACAACCAGCAGGATCGAACCCTGATCCACGAACTTCAGCATGGCCTTGCGCTTGTGCACCCAGGCGCCGATCCAGCGGCGGGCAAACTGACCCAGCACGAAAGGCAGCAACAGTTGCAGCATGATCTTGCCGACGGCATCGAACGAGATCGGCGCGCTGCCGGCGTTGGCCACCACGGTGCCGACCAGAAGCGGCGTCAGGAAAATGCCCAGCAGGCTGGACGCAGATGCGCTGCACACGGCGGCCGGCACGTTGCCGCGCGCCATCGACGTGAACGCGATGGCCGATTGCACGGTGGCCGGCAGGCAGCACAGGAACAGGATGCCCAGGTACAGCTCGGGTGTCACCAGCGGTTCCAGCACGGGCTTGAGCGCGAGGCCCAGCAGCGGAAACATCAGGAACGTGGCCGAGAAGATCGTCAGGTGCAGCTTCCAGTGCGTTAGCCCCGCGATGATGGCCTCGCGTGACAGGCGCGCGCCGTGCAGGAAGAACAACAGGCCAACGGCGATGTTGGTGATCCAGCCAAAGATCACCACGCCTTGCCCGTGCGCGGGCACGATGCTGGCGATGATGACAGTGCAGATCAGATAGAGGGTGAAGCGGTCGGGCAGAAGGCGGACAAGGCGTGACATGGAAAGGGTAGGAGGCAAACGGAAAGCGGCGGCGCGCGCAGGGCGCCAGAATCGGGGCGTATTGTAGTCCCGCCAGCCTCCGAGCCGAGCCCGGATTTCCAGGCACCGCCTGGCGGTTCCTAGGGGGGCGGGTGAAGGCGCTAAGCGGGAAACTAGGGCGTCATTGCCAGCGCCAGATCGAACGCGGCGACCAGCGATGCGTGGTCCGCCACGCCGCGCCCGGCGATGTCGAAGGCCGTGCCGTGATCGACGCTGGTGCGCACAAACGGCAAGCCCACCGTGACGTTCACGCCATGGTCCAGCCCCAGGTACTTGACCGGGATCAGGCCCTGGTCGTGATACTGCGCCACGACGATATCGAATTCGCCCCGGCGCGCGCGCATGAAGATCGTGTCGCCGGGCCACGGGCCGCTGGCGTCGATGCCTTCGCTGCGGGCGCGCGCAATAGCGGGTTCGATGATGTCGATATCTTCGCGGCCAAACTTGCCGCCTTCGCCCGCGTGCGGGTTCAGGCCGGCGACGGCGACGCGGGGCGCCGCGATGCCCATCTGCCGGCAGGCGCGATCCGCGAGCCGCATCGCGGTCAATTCGGCGTCAGGCGTGATGCGCGCAATGACATCGGCCAGCGCAACGTGAATGGTGACAAGCAGCACGCGCAGTTCATCGTTGGCCAGCATCATCGCGAAGTCCTGCGTCGCGGATCGTTCCGCCAGGATCTCGGTATGGCCGGGGTAGTCGATGCCGGCTTCGTGCATGGACTTCTTGTTCAGCGGCGCGGTGACAATGGCGCGGATGCGGCCGGCCTGCGCGTCATCAATGGCGGCGCAGACGTAATCGTAGGCGCCGCGTCCGGCGGCGGCGCTGATCTTTCCGGCAGGCAGGTCGGCGGGCAGGGCGGGGCTGCAAGCCACCACGTGGATGCGGCTGGCATCGGGCTGCGCCTGCGCTACGTCGGTGATCTCAACGATGTCGAGCCTTGCGCCCAGCTGCGCCGCCGCGCGCCGCAACGCGCCCGCATCGCCATAGACGACGCACGGGGCGCTCAGGCCTTGGGCGTAAGCCTTGACGACGATCTCAGGGCCAATGCCGGCGGCATCGCCCATCGTGATGCCCACGGGCAAAGCGGAGTTCACGATTGCGCGTCCTTGGGGGGATCGATGGCACCACACTCGAACGTCACGGTGGCGCGCTTGGAACCCAGGCCCGTCGCGTGGTTGGACGTGACCTTGGGCTTTTGCAGCTTGCGGCCGATGGATTGGCAATATTGATCGGCACGCTGCAAGGTCTGGTTCTTGATTTCGACCCACGTCAGCAGCTGCGTGCCTGAGCTGTAGGTGACGCTGTAGGTGTTCTTGTCGACGGACGTGACCTCGCTCATGCTGGAACAGGCGGCTAGCAGGGTCAGCAGGGCGGCGGCGGGGGCAAGGCGGAGAAGCATGGGGCGTCCACAAATCACGGTGTCCAACATTACAACACCATGTCGGCCTGAGAGAAAAGGCGGACGCGAAAAGGCGGACGCATACCCGTCGGCGGCGTTCAGGGCGCGGCAACGGCGCTGCGGCGGTCCACCTTGCGGCTGAGCACGATCGACGTCTGCGTCTGCTTCACGCCGTCGATGAGACCAATGCGGTCAAGCAGATCATCCAGCTGCTCATGGGTTGCACAACGCAGAAAAAT
>CAJYKY010000312.1 GCA_913775005.1 uncultured Achromobacter sp. | reverse complement strand
GCAACGGCGGGCCAGTGGTATCGGTGCAACGCACGCGCCAGTCCCACCCCCTCCTTCCCACACATGCTGCGCTGCGCCAAAGCAGTGCGCCGCGCACAACGCCCGGCACCGGTTTGAAGCATGGCGGCCGCGCGACGGTATCCATCCCGTCGAGTCAGGCACGCGTTGCGACCTGCCCCTTTTCCCTATGACACGCAGCGCGCAGTCCCCCTTGCGTTGCGCGTCGCCGCAAGCTGGCATGGTCCTTGCTTAAAGCTTTCATACCGGCCCGCAAGGCCGCCACACAACTTGAGCATGACCCGGCAAAGGCGCCCCGACCAACAGGTCCAGGGCGCCTTTCGTCTTTTGAATCGAACTAACGCAACGCCAGGGGATATCCATGAATACAGCGGCCACGCCCGATTCCTTGCAGACGCTTGTCGTCATCGGCAACGGCATGGTGGGACACCATTGCGTCGAGCAATTGATCGCGCAAGGCGCGCTGACGCGCTATCGCATCCACATCTACGGCGAAGAAAGCCGCCGCGCCTATGACCGCGTGCATCTGTCCGACTACCTGAACGGCCGCGACGCCGAGTCCATGGCGATGAGCGACGCCGCCTTCTACGAACAAGAAGGCCTGCACTTGCACCTGGGCGAGCCCGTGCTGGACATCGACCGCCCTACGCACGAAGTCGTCACCGCGACCGGCCGCCTGCGTTACGACAAGCTGGTGCTGGCGACGGGTTCGTATCCCTTCGTGCCGCCGATCGCGGGTGCCGAAGGCGCGTCGCGCCTGGTGTATCGCACCATCGATGACCTGGACATGATCCGCGATGCCGCGCAAGGCGCACGGCGCGGCGTGGTGGTGGGCGGCGGTCTGCTGGGCCTGGAAGCAGCCAACGCGTTGAAGTCGCTGAACCTGGAAGCGCACGTGGTGGAGTTTGCGCCGCGCCTGATGCCGGTGCAGCTGGACGAGCAAGGCGGCGCTGCGCTCAAGGCGCGCATCGAAGCGCTGGGCGTCAGCGTGCATCTGTCGCGCGCCACGCAAGACATCAAGCCCGGCACGCAGTACCGCTATCGCATGCGCTTTGCCGAAGGCGCGCCGCTGGAAACCGACTTGATCGTGTTCTCGGCCGGCATCCGGCCGCAGGTGACGCTGGCCCGCAAGGCCGGGCTGGCGCTGGCCGAACGCGGCGGCGTCGCCATCGATGATCATTGCCGCAGCAGCGATGAACACATCTACGCCATCGGCGAATGCGCTTCCTGGAACGGCGCGGTATTTGGCCTGGTGGCCCCCGGCTACCAGATGGCGCGCATCGTCGCGGCCGAACTGTGCAGCGCGAACGACACGCTGTTCACCGGCGCCGACATGTCCACCAAGCTGAAGCTGCTGGGCGTGGACGTGGGTTCCATCGGGGATGCCCACGGCGCGACGCCCGGCGCGCGCAGCTACCGCTACATCGACGAAGCCGGCGCCAGCTACCGGCGCCTGGTGGTGTCCGAAGACGGCAAGCGCGTATTGGGCGCCGTGCTGGTGGGCGACAACCGCTACTACGACACGCTGCTGCAATACACGCAGAACGGCATCGCGCCGCCTGTGGACCCGGCCAGCCTGATCCTGCCGCTGGGCCAGGCCGCCCCCGCGCTGGGCGTGGACGCGCTGCCCGCCACCGCCACCATCTGCTCCTGTCACAACGTCAGCAAGGGCGCGGTCAGCGCGGCCATCGACGGCGGCTGCACGGAATTGGCCGGCGTCAAGCAATGCACCAAGGCGGCGTCGGGCTGCGGAGGGTGCGCCGGGCTGCTCAAGCAAGTGGTGGAGCACGAGCTGGCCGCGCGTGGCGTGGCGGTCGACAAGAGCCTGTGCGAACACTTCGCCTACACGCGGCAGGAGCTCTACGCGATCGTGCGCGTGAGCGGCGTGGAAACCTTCGAAGCGCTGCTTGCCAGCCACGGCAAGGGCCACGTGGGCTGCGACATCTGCAAGCCCGCCATCGGTTCGATTCTGGCGTCGTGCTGGAACCGGCCGATTCAGGATCCGTCGCTGGTGCCGCTGCAAGACACCAACGACACCTTCATGGCCAACATGCAGAAAAACGGCACGTACTCGGTCGTGCCACGCATTCCCGCCGGCGAGATCACGCCCGACGGCCTGATCGCCATTGGCGCGGTGGCCAAGAAGTATCAGCTGTACACCAAGATCACGGGCGGCCAGCGCATCGACCTGTTCGGCGCGCAGCTGCACGAGCTGCCCGACATCTGGGCCGAGCTGATCGCCGCGGGTTTTGAAACCGGCCACGCCTATGGCAAGTCCACGCGCACCGTGAAATCTTGCGTGGGCAGCACGTGGTGCCGCTTTGGCGTGCAGGACAGCGTGCAGATGGCGCTGACCATCGAACACCGCTACAAGGGCCTGCGCGCGCCGCACAAGCTGAAGTTCGCGGTGTCGGGCTGCACGCGTGAATGCGCCGAGGCGCAAAGCAAGGACATCGGCGTCATCGCCACCGAAAACGGCTGGAACCTGTACGTGTGCGGCAACGGCGGCATGCGCCCGCGCCACGCCGAATTGTTCGCCACCGACTTGGACGACACACAGCTGATCCAGGCGATCGACCGCGTGCTGATGTTCTACATCCGCACCGCCGACAAGCTGCAACGCACTTCGGTCTGGCGCGAATCGCTGGAAGGCGGGCTGGACTATCTGAAGGACGTGGTGCTGCACGACAGCCTGGGCATTGCCGCCGAGCTGGACGCGCAGATGCAGCTGATCGTGGACCGCTACGAATGCGAATGGGCTAACGCCATCAGCGACCCGGAAAAGCTCAAGCGCTTCCGCACCTTTGTGAACGCGCGCGGCGGCGACCCCGACATCCACTTCGTGCAAGAACGCGGCCAGCCCCGGCCCGCGCCTGCCGACACTGCTGCACGCCCCGCGCCGCGCGTCATTCCCATTGCCGAGGAGATCGTCTGATGAACGCCCCTGCCGCTACCTTCCCCGCCGCCACCGCGACATGGCGCGCCGTTTGCACGCGCCAGGACCTGGTGGACAATTCCGGCGTTGTCGCCTTGCTGGACGGCCAGCAGATTGCGCTGTTCTACGTGCCGGGTCATGGCACAGCCAGCGACAAGGACGGCAAACCCGGCACCCCCACCGCCGACGCGCTCTACGCCGTGGACAACCGCGATCCGAAGTCGGGCGCCAACGTCATCGGCCGTGGGCTGATCGGCCATTTGAACGGCGATCTGATCGTGGCCTCGCCGCTCTACAAGCAGCACTTCCGTTTGAAGGACGGCAGCTGCGTCCAGTACCCCGAACAACAGCTACGCACCTGGCAGGCGCGATTGAACGGCGACACCGTCGAAATCGCCTGACCCTGACTGACTCCGCATTCCCCTTTACAACGCAATAGGCAACATCATGTCCTACCTGGTTCCTTCCGAATTTGTCACCAAGATGGTGGACGCAGGCGAGTCGAAAATCTACATGGCGACTCGCGACGTGCTCATCCGCGCCTTCATGGCCGGCGCCATTCTGGCCATTGCCGCCGTGTTCGCCGTGACCGTCACGGTGCAGACGGAGTCCCCCATCCTGGGCGCCGCGCTGTTCCCGGTGGGCTTCTGCATTCTGTACCTGATGGGCTTTGACCTGTTGACGGGCGTCTTCGTGCTGACGCCGCTGGCGCTGTTCGACAAGCGGCCCGGCGTCACCGTGAAAGGCATCCTCAAGCACTGGGGCCTGGTCTTCGTGGGCAACTTCCTGGGCGCATTGACGGTGGCGGTGCTGATGTCCATCGTCTTCACTTACGGC
>CAJYKY010000311.1 GCA_913775005.1 uncultured Achromobacter sp. | reverse complement strand
CTGTTGATCACCACGGGCATGCGCAACAACGCCATCGACATGCAAGCCTGCACCGAGCAGGGCATCGTCGTGTGCGGCGCACCAGGCAGCGCCGACGCCAATACCGCCACGGCCGAACTCGCCTGGGCGCATATCCTGGGCCTGTTCAAGCACCTGACGACGGAAGACGCCGCCATGCGCCGCGGCATGTGGCAAACCGCCATGCCCGAGCCGCTGGCCGGTAAGCGGCTGGGCGTGCTGGGCCTGGGCAAGCTGGGCGCCGCCGTGGCCAAGGTCGGCCAGGCGTTCGGCATGGATGTGGTGGCCTGGAGCCCGAACCTGACGGACGAACGCGCCGAGGCCGCCGGGGTCAAGCGCGTAGACAAGCATGAACTTTTCTCGACGTCGGATGTGGTCAGCCTGCATCTGATCTTGTCGGACCGCAGCCGCCATGTCGTCGATGCGGCCGCACTGGCTTCAATGAAGCCCACGGCCTATCTGGTGAACACGTCGCGCGCGGGGTTGGTTGACCAGGAAGCGCTGATGGACGCGCTGGTCAAATTCCGCATCGCTGGCGCGGGGCTGGATGTCTACCCCGAAGAGCCGTTGTCGCCCACCGATTCCGTGCGCGACCTGGACAACGTGATCCTGACGCCGCACCTGGGCTATGTCAGCCGCGAAAATTTCGAGGCGTTCTACCAGAACGCGCTGGACGCCGTGAAGGCGTTCCAGGCGGGTCAGCCGATCCGGGTGTTGAACCCCTGATCTTGCTGACCTCAGCGCCGCGTGAACGTCACCGTCTTTTCAAGAATGCCATCCTGCGGTGTCGTCTGTGGCGTGTCGCCGCAAGCCTCGTCTGCGCCGTCCTCGTCTGGGTCCACCGCATCAAAGGCCGTGTCGCCATTGGCGTCCGGCACGCCGGTGGGCTTTAAGCCCACGAAATCGAACAGGTCGCGGTCCATCAGATGCGACGGCACCACGCGCGACAGGGCGTTGAACACGTTCCACGAACGGCCCGGATGGTGCTTGTCCCAATCTTTGATCATCCGGCCGACTTCCTTGCGCTTCAGGTTTTCCTGGGAGCCGCACAGGTTGCAAGGGATGATCGGGAACTGCTTGAGTTCGGCGTACGCAATCAGATCCGATTCCAGCACATAGGCCAGCGGGCGGATCACCGTGTGGCGGCCGTCGTCCGATACCAGCTTGGGCGGCATGCCCTTGGCCTTGCCGCCATAGAACAGGTTCAAAAAGAACGTGGCCAGGATGTCATCGCGGTGATGCCCCAGCGCGATCTTGGTCGCGCCCAGCTCGGACGCCACGCGGTACAGAATGCCCCGGCGCAAGCGCGAACAGAGCGAGCACATCGTCTTGCCTTCTTCCAGCACGCGCGTCACGATCGAATACGTGTCCTGCGTTTCGATGTGGAAGGGCACGCCCAGTTCTTTCAGGTACTGCGGCAGGATGTGGTCGGGAAAGCCGGGCTGCTTCTGGTCAAGGTTGACCGCAATCAGCTCGAACTTGAACGGCGCGCGCTTTTGCAGCTGGAGCAGGATGTCCAGCATGGCGTACGAATCCTTGCCGCCCGACAGGCAGACCATCACGCGGTCGCCTTCTTCAATCATGTTGTAGTCGGACAGGGCGCGCGTGGTTTCGCGGGCCAGGCGCTTGGTCAGCTTGTTGCCTTCGTGGCGGGCTTTTTCTTCCGCTTCGGTACGGAAGCGGACAGGGGTGGCGATATCGTTCATGGTCAACGCGTGATCTGAATTTCCACGCCCACCGCCGCACAGTCGGAGAAGGCCATGGGCTTGCTGATGCGCAGGCGCAGCGAGCGGATTTCCTGGAAGTCGGCCAGCAGCCGGGCCGCCACTTGTTCGGACAGGGTTTCGATCAGGTTCACATGCGCCTGCGTGCATTCTTCAACGATGGCTTCGCGCAGACGGCGGTAATCCAGCACGCTGTGGATGTCGTGGTCGTCGACCGAGCGCTGGATGTCGACGTCGAATTCGGCGTCGACATGCAGGGGCTGGGTGGCGCGGCGCTCGTGTTCGAGGATGCCGATGCGAGCGTCGAGCGCAAGCCCGGAAAGGATGATGCGGCGTGTGGGCATGATGAAAACCTGGGTGGGACTGCCGGAATTGTAAAGGGATGGCGGGCCGGGGGCGGCGCGCTGGCTACAATTCGGTCAGGTTTGGGCGCCGGTGAGGCGCCGGCGCAGTCGATAAGGGGTGAAATGCAACAAATGCACGATGCGGTCATTGTAGGCGGCGGCCCGGCCGGCGCTTCCTGCGCCCTGTGGCTGGCCAGGTTGGGATTGTCCCCAATACTGGTCGAGGCCAGCGCCAAGCTGGGCGGCCTGGGCAACGACAACCCCTTCGCCGACGACTGGATTGCCGTGCTGCCGGGCGTGACCGGCCAGCAAGTGGCGGCCAACATCGATGTCAGCGTGCGGGCGGCGGGCGTGCCGCTGCGCCTGCAAACGCGCGTGTCGCGCGTGCTGCCGTGCAAGGGCGGCATCCAGGCATCGTTGATGGGTCCTGACGGCGATGAAACGACCGTGCGCGGCCGTACCTTGGTGATTGCCTCGGGCGTGCGTGCCAAAGGCCTGCCCGGCCATCCGCCCGGCGCAACCTGGCCCGGCGTGTTGATCGGCCCGGGCTCGCCCATCGTGGCGCAGGACTATTCCGGCTTGTCGGTGGCCGTGCTGGGCGGAGGCGACAACGCTTTCGAAAACTACGTCTATGTGCGTAATCGCGGCGCCCGCGCCGTGCATCTGTACGCCCGCAGCGTGCGCGCCCAGCAGCAATGGGTGACACGCGCCGGCACGGAAGGCGTGCGCATTGGCCCTTACAGCGTGGACCCCGCCAGCCGTAGCGTGGATGGCCGCCAGTACGATTTGATCCTGGTGTTCTACGGTTGGGAACCGCAGGCCGCGTTTGCCGACAGCCTGCAATTGGCGCGCGACGACCGCGGCTATATCCGCACGGATGTCGCCACCGCCGAAACCAGCGTCACGGACATCTACGCGATCGGCGAAGTGGCGCACCGCATGCATCCCTGCGTGGTCACATCGATGGCCGACGGCGTGGTGGCCGCCAAAGCGATTCAGCGCCGCTGGGAACGCCCGGGCAATTGAAGGCGCGGGTCCGCCCCATGCGTTAAGCCCACGCGAAGCCTGACCTCCACATTGGAAAATAGGCATTTGCGCGCGCCGCGCCCACACTCCTCCCACTAGTTGATCAATCAATGATCACGTTGGGAGACAAGCATGTTGCAATCGCATCGCTGGCTGGCCGCTGGCGCGATGGCGCTCGCGCTGGCGGGTCCCGCACAGGCCGCCTGGCCCGAACGCCCGATCACCCTCATCATTCCTGCCGCGCCGGGCGGTACCACCGACATCGCCGCCCGGCTGATTGCGTACAAGCTGGGCGCGAAACTGGGTCAGCAAGTCATTGTTGAAAACCGTGCAGGC
>CAJYKY010000310.1 GCA_913775005.1 uncultured Achromobacter sp. | reverse complement strand
GCCGCTGCCCGCCTTGCAGGAAGTGATGCTGGCGCCCGAAGCGCTGCGCTCGTCCGAACCGTTGCTGCGCTACAAGACGACGCACCGGCCCTGGTACACGAAGACCATCGAATGGCTGCCCGCGCATCCGCATATTTTTGACTTGCTGTATCTGAACGAGCGCGGCGAATTGTGTGAAGGCAGCCGCAGCAATGTGTACCTGCGCATGAGCGGCCGCTGGTACACGCCGCCCGTTGAAAGCGGCTGCCTGCCCGGCGTGCAGCGCGGCGAATTGCTGGATACCGGCAACGTCCGCGAACGCGTGCTGACGCTGGCCGATCTGCATGCGGCTGACGAGATCCGGCTGTCGAATGCGCTGCGTGGCTGGTTCAGCGTGACACTGCGGGAAGCCTGAAGTCACAGGCCGTCCTCTACAGGCCGTCATTCTCCGCAAACTGGTTCACGACTACCTGCCGCAGCCACTGATTGGCCTGATCGCGGTGGTTGCGGGCGTGCCAGAACACATTGATGACGGACTCCGGAATTTTCACCGGACAGGGCGCGGTGGCCAGGCCGAACGGCTGACAGGCGCAGTCCGCAAAACGCCGGGGCACCACCGCAATCATGTCGGTGGCGGCCAGCACCGGCCCCACCGCCATGAAGTGCGGCACGATCAGCCGCAAGCGCCGGCGGATGCCAGCTTGCTCAAGCACCTCGTCCACCACCCCGTGGCCCGTGCCTTCCGACACAATGCCCACGTGCTCGGCGGCGCGGAACTGCCGGGCCGACACGCCCCCGGCGGCCAGCGGATGGTCGCGGCGGAAGATGCACACATAGGGCTGGCTGAACAGCCGGCGCTGAAAGAACCCGCTTTTCAGGCCCGGCAGAAATCCCATGGCCAGGTCGATCCGGCCGCGTTCCATTTCATCGCGCACGTCGATCGACGTGGTGCGCACGGTGCGGATCGTGACCCCGGGCGCCTCACCCTCCAACGCCCGCATCAGGCGCGGCAGGAAGTAGGTTTCGCCCACATCATTCACGCCGATCACAAACGCCCGTTCACTGCGCGCGGGGTCGAAAGCCGCGTGCGCGTTCAAGGTGCCGTGCAACGCGCCCAGCGCATCGGCAATAGGCTGCGCCAGCGCCTGGGCAAACGGCGTGGGCACCATACCGCGTGAAGTGCGCAGGAACAGGTCGTCGCCCAGCAGCTTGCGCAGCCGCCCCAGCGCGTTACTGACGCCGGGCTGCGAGATACCCAGGCTTTGCGCCACCGCCGACACCCGCCCATGCTTGTGCAATTCATTGAAGACGACTAGCAGATTCAGGTCCACGTCTTTCAGGTTCATGCGCTTGTCTCCACCAATATTGATTTTGGTGATTCATGTCATTGCCCAGATTCTATTTATTTATCTGAGCGTCTGGTCGATGATGATGCAACAAACGCCAGCGCCGATGTCGCGCATGGCCTTTTTGGCCCCTGACGCCAGATTGAAGGAGACAAACCATGCATCTCAACATGCAATGCATCGCCGCGCCCTGCCCGCTTTGCTGTAGGGAGGGCATCTGATGAATGCCCCTGAACACCCCATCTCGTTCGTTCCGTCCTGGCAGGGCGACGGCTCGCATCGGATTCCGTTTGGCGTTTACACCGACGCTGCGCTGCACCAGCGCGAAATGGAACGCTTTTTCTATCGCGCGCATTGGAGCTACGTCGGGCTGGAAGCCGAAATCCCCAAGCCCGGCGATTTCAAGCGCACCGCCGTGGGCGAACGCTCGGTGATCCTGCTGCGTGATAACGACGGCCAGGTGCGCGTGGTGGAGAACGTATGCGCGCACCGAGGCGTGCAGTTCTGCCGTGAACGCTCCGGCAACCGCAGCGAATTCGTCTGTCCGTATCACCAGTGGAACTACGACCTGCAAGGCAACCTGATCGGCGTGCCGTTCCGGCGCGGCGTCAAGCAGGACGGCAAGGTCAACGGCGGCATGCCGCCCGACTTCAAGACGGAAGACCACGGGCTGACTAAGCTGGCGGTGGCGTGCCGCAACGGCGTAGTGTTCGCGTCGTTCGACCACGACGTCGAGCCGCTGGAAGACTATCTTGGCCCCGACATCCTGCATTACTTCGACCGCGTCTTTGACGGCCGCGAACTGGTGATCCACGGCTATAGCCGCCAGCGCATTCCGGGCAACTGGAAGCTGATGCAAGAGAACATTAAAGACCCCTACCACCCCGGCTTGCTGCACACCTGGTTCGTCACCTTCGGCCTGTGGCGGGCCGACAACCGGTCCGAGTTGAAGATGGACAAGCACTTTCGCCACGCCGCCATGATTTCCACGCGCGGCCAGGGCGGCAAGGGCAGCGTCACCAGCGGCGTGTCCAGCTTCAAAGAGCAGATGTCGCTGAACGACGACCGCTTTCTGGACATCGTGCAGGAACCCTGGTGGAACGGCCCCACCGCCGTGCTGATGACGCTGTTTCCCAGCGTGATCATCCAGCAGCAGGTGAACTCGCTGTCCACGCGTCATATCCAGCCCGTGGGCCACGACGCCTTCGACTTCGTCTGGACGCACTTCGGCTTTGCCGACGACACGCCCGAGATGACGCGCCGGCGGCTGCGCCAGGCGAATCTGTTCGGCCCGGCCGGTTTCGTATCGGCAGACGACGGCGAAGTGATCGAGTTTTCGCAATCGGGTTTTCAGCAAAAGCCCTGGCATCGCAGCGTGGCGGAACTGGGCGGCAAGACCGCCGAGAACACCGAACACATGGTGACCGAAACGCTGATACGCGGCATGTACGCCTACTGGCGCCGCGTGATGGAGGCCTGAGATGCTGGACTTTGCGCTGTACTACCCGCTGACCCGCCTGTACGCCGACTACGCCGCCGCACTGGACGCCGAGGAATGGGATAAATGGCCGGACTTCTTCCTGGAAGACTGCGTCTACAAAGTGATTCCGCGTGAAAACCACGAGCAAGGCTACCCGCTGGCCACGATGGCGTTCGAAAGCCGGGGCATGCTCAAAGACCGCATCTATGGCGCCACCGACACGATCTTTCACGATCCCTACTACCAGCGTCATGTGGTGGGCGCGCCGCGCGTGCTGTCCGTGGACGGTGACCGCATCGAATCCGAAGCCAACTACGCCGTCTTTCGCACCAAGCCCAGCCAGCCCACCACCGTCTTCAACGTGGGGCGCTACCTGGACGTCATCCGCAACACGCCGCAAGGGCTGAAGTTTGAATCGCGCCTGTGCATCTTCGATAGCGAATTGATCCCCAATTCGCTGATCTACCCCATCTGACAAGGACCACCGAGATGACCGACACCGTGCAATGGACCCCGGCAATGGCCAGGGCCGATGTGCCAGAAGATGACGTGATCGCCGTGCAGGCGGGCGACCGGGAAATTGCGCTGTACGGCGTGGATGGCGAGGTCTACGCCACCGACAACCTCTGTACGCACGGCAATGCCCGGCTATGCGATGGGTTTCTGACGGGGCATGAAATCGAATGCCCGCTGCACCAGGGGCGCTTCGATGTGCGCGACGGCCGCGCGCTCTGTTCGCCGCTGCGCGACAACGTGGCGACCTACCCGGTCAGGATTGAAAACGGCATGGTGTACGTGGCGCTGTAGGCGCGCGGGGCGGCGTGGCCGCCGTTCAGATCGCCAGCCGCAGCGCTTCGTTGGCCGCCGCCATGCCCATGGCGGCCGTTACCGTCACCACCGAGCCATAGCCCGCGCAAGACAAGCCCTGCGGCGCCAGGTTCTGCCCGGAGGCGCCCATGTCGTCCTCGCCCTCGACGGGGCGGGTCCAGGCATCGGGCAGGATGGCGGGCTGGTCGAACCACAGCGCGTGGATCCCCATTTTCGGCACGCGCTTCAACGCCTTGCCATTCGCATCGGACGCACGCGGAAAGCCGTGTTCCTTGCGCAGCTTGTTGCGCAGCTTGGCCAGCAGCGCATCGTTGACGGCCGCCGACAGATCGCCCGCCCGCAACGCCAGCGGATCGGTCTTGCCGCCCGCGCCGCCGCACAGCAGCATTGGCACGCCCAGCGCGCGCGCATGCAGAATCATCGCAATCTTTGCCGCCGCCTGGTCGGTGCAATCGATGATGACGGTGTACGGACCGGGCAAGACCTCGGCCACGTTATCGGGCGACACAAAATCGTCCACGCGCGTCAGCCGGCATTCGGGGTTGATGGCCAGCACGCGCTCGGCCATGGCGTCCACCTTGGATTGCCCCAGCGTGGACGACAGCGCATGGATCTGCCGGTTGACGTTGGATTCGGCAATGTGATCGAGGTCGATCAGCGTCAACGCGCCGACGCCGCAACGCGCCAGCGCTTCAACCGTCCAGGACCCGACGCCGCCCAGGCCCGCCACGGCCACATGCGCCGACTGAAGGCGCGATGGGGCCTGCGGCCCATACAAACGGGAAAGACCGCCAAAGCGGCGGTCCAGGTCGGCGGGCGGAATCTGGGAGTCAGGCGAGTTCATGACGCGTATTTTAGGGCAGTCACTGCCCGGCGATGGCAACCGGGGCGTCATCGCCACCCAGCGCCTGATACACGGTCACCTGATTCACCAGACGGTTCAACGCGTTTTGATCGCGCTCGATTTCAGCGGTGCGGCGCTTTTCCTGCGCGTCCAGCCAGTCTTTCAGCGACACGGCCCCGGCGCGATAGCGCACCTCGTACAGCCGTTCCGCTTCGCGCGCCGCCCGCAGCGAGACCTCCAGCTGTTCTGCCTGCAAGGCCAGCTGCGTCCGGTTCGACAAGGCGTTTTCCACATCCGCCATGGCCTGATAAAGCGACTGCCGGAACGTGACCACCCGTTCTTCGTAATCAGCCTTCGAGATCTTGATGTTCAGCTGCATCTGCGTCCATTGCAGGAACGGCAAGGTCAGGCCCACGCCCAGCGTCGCCACCGGGTTTTGCAGCATGTTCGACAAGGTGGGGCTGGCACTGCCCACCGCACCTGTCAGCGTCACCGGCGGATAGAAGCTGGCGCGCGTGGCATCCACCGTCGCCAGCGATTCACGCAGGCGCAGCTCGGCCGCGCGCAGGTCGGGACGGCGGCCCAGCAGCTCGGCCGGCACGCCGGCCCGTGCCTCGGGCAAGGGGTACTGCGGCAAGCGGGCCGGGTCGGCCATGCTGCGGTCGGGCGGGCCATCGAACAGGATGGTCAGCGCATTCGAGTATTCCACGCGCTGCTGCACCAGCAGCGTGCGCGCGGCCTGTTGGCTGGCCACGGTCTGCTCGGCTTCAGCCAGTTCCAGCGCGGAGGCGCCGCCCGCCGCGTACTGCGCGCGCACCAGTTCCTGCGTGCGGCGCGCGTAGGCGATGCTGGCGTCGGCGCTGGCAATACGCTGGTTGATGAAGGCCGTTTGCCAATACAGCGTGGCCGTCGTGCCCACCAGCGTCAGGGCCGCAGACTGGCGGTCCTGTTCGGTGGCCAGCGCTTCCCATTGGGCGGCATCGCGCTGGCGCGACAGCTTGCCCCATAGATCGACTTCATAGCTGACGTTGAGTTCGGCCTGGTTGGCGCGCGTGATGAGCCGGTCCCCATACAGGTTGCGGTTGCGCGTGATGTTGGCGGCGCCGCCCAGCTGCGGGGTCAGGTTGTCTTCGGTCAAGCCGGCCTGGTACTGGGCGCGGCGCACGCGGATCGCGGCGGCAGCCAGGTCGTTGTTGCGCGCCAGCACGGCATCGACCAAGCCATTTAGCACCGGGTCATTGAAGTTGCGCCACCAGGCGCCGCCATCGGCCAAAGGCGCCTGCGCGTTGCCAGCGGGGCCGTAAGTCCAGGCGGCGGGCGTCTGGGTCAGCGGCGGCTGGTAGTCCGACCGCAGCAGGCTGCCGCAGCCCGCCAGCGCCAGAAGCAGCGTCAGCGCGGCGGGTTTGCAGATCAGGGAAACCGCTTTCATCGTCCTCATTCCCGGGCCAAGGCCTCGACGGGGTCCAGACGCGCTGCGTTGCGCGCCGGCAAATAACCAAAAAGCACACCGATCAATGTCGAGCACGTAAATGCCGCCACCATCGATGCCGTGGAATAGATCATCTGGAACGAACCGCCCGTGGCCTTGGACACCAAGACGCCCAGCGCCAAAGACAGAATGATGCCCAGCGCGCCGCCGATCAGGCAGACCAGCACGGCTTCGATCAAAAACTGCTGCATGATGTCGCTGCGCCGCGCGCCCACGGCCATGCGCACGCCGATCTCGCGCGTGCGTTCGGTCACGGACACCAGCATGATGTTCATCACGCCGATGCCGCCCACCATCAGCGAAATCAGCGCAATCAGCGACACCAGCAAGGTCATCGTGGCGGTGGTGCGTTCGATGGTCTTGCGGATGGCGTCGGTGTTGAAGACGAAGAAATCCTTCGTCACGTGCCGGCGCAGCAGCACGCGCTCGATGGCCTGCTCGGCGGCGGCGGGCGGCGTCGCGTCGCTGACGCGCACCGTGATGCTCTTCAAGTGCTGCTGGCCCAGCACGCGCGACAGCGCGGTGG
>CAJYKY010000309.1 GCA_913775005.1 uncultured Achromobacter sp. | reverse complement strand
GGGGCTGGATTCATCCAGGCGCCGGCCAATGGGCGCCAGGATACGGCGCACGATGCGCAGGACGTGCTGGTTGTCGGTAAAGCGAAGTGTCTCGCGCGCGAGCACACCGCGCTACGACAACGTATTCGTGTCGCGGCGCGGTGTGCTCGCGCGCGAGACACTTCGCTTTACCGACAACCAGCACGTCCTGCGCATCGTGCGCCGTATCCTGGCGCCCATTGGCCGGCGCCTGGATGAATCCAGCCCCATGGTGGATGCGCGGCTGCCCGATGGCGGGCGATTGAACGTGGTGATCGAGCCGCTGGCGGTCGATGGCCCGATGGTGTCGATCCGCAAGTTCCGCCAAGATCCGCTCAAGCCCGCAGACCTGTTGACGCTTGGCACGTTCGACGAAGAGATCTACCGGCTGCTGCACGAAGCCGTGAAGAACCGTTGCAACGTGCTGGTGTCCGGCGGCACCAGCTCGGGCAAGACGTCTTTGCTGAACGCGCTGGCGTTTTTCATTCCGGAAACCGAACGTGTGGTGACGGTGGAAGACACGGCCGAACTGTCGCTGAACCACCCGCACGTGGTGCGGCTGGAGTCGCGCCAGGGTGGCTTTGATGGCAGCGGCGCGGTCAGCATCCGCGAATTGATCCGCAACAGCCTGCGCATGCGGCCCGACCGCGTGGTGGTGGGCGAAGTGCGCGGCGCCGAAGTTATGGACATGTTGCAGGCGATGAACACCGGCCACGAAGGCTCCATGGCCACCATCCACGCCAACTCGCCGCGCGAATGCCTGTACCGGATCGAAATGCTGGCCGGCTTTGCCGGGTTCCAGGGCAGCGAAGACAGCTTGCGCCGGCAGATCGCCAGCGCGCTGGACTTCATCGTGCAGATCGGCCGCCTGTCCAACGGCAAGCGGCGCGTGCTGTCGGTGACGGAAGTCACCGGCATGGGCGACAACGTGATCTCCACGCAAGAACTGTACAAACACGAAACCTTCACCACGCCCGAGGGCGAGGAAAAAGACCGCTGGAACTGGCTGGGCATTCATCCGCATACGCCCAAGCTGGCCAAGATGCGCCACGAGGCGCGCACCAACGACACCCCTCCTGGCGATAACGATGGCGGTGGCGGCGGGTTCTGGAGCCGGAGGCGCTGATGCAGGACGCTCTGATCCTGGGCGGGCTGGCGCTGCTGCTCGCGCTGGGCGCGGTGCTGCTGTGGCGTCATGCCAATAGCGGCGCGCGCCGCAAGGCCAGTTCTGCGTTTCTGGACAACCAGTTAAAGCGCGGCCGAGACGCGGCGCCGGAGGCCACTTTCGCCGAAGAGGCGCGCAGCCCGCTGCGCAGCGGCTTTTCCAGCTGGGACCGCCTGCTGCTGCTGGCTGGTGTGCGCCAGACTCCGGGTTTTTATCTGCGCATTACCCTGCCGCCCGTCGTGGGCGGGCTGCTGGCCTGGCTGTTCCTGGGGCCGCTGTCCGGCGTGGTCGCATTCATAATGCTGGCCGTGCTGATGTACTTCCTGCTGTGGCTGCGCGCCGACCGGCGCCGGCGCCGGATGATCTCGCAGCTGCCCGCCTTTCTGGACAACATCGTGCGCCTGGTCACCATCGGCAACAGCATGGGGTCGGCGTTCCAGACGGCGGCCGCCACGACTGATGAACCCTTGCTTGAAGTGGTGGAAACCGCCGCAAGCCTGAGCCGGTCCGCCAAGGAACTGGATGCCGCGCTGGTGCAGGTGTCGCGCATGTACGGCCTGAAAGAGCTCTACATGATTGCCGCCGTAGTGTCGCTGGCCATGCGCTTTGGCGGCCGCAGCGACCAGGTGCTTGAACGCATGGCGGCCTTCATGCGCGACGTCTCGCAGGCGCGCGACGAACTCACCGCCAGTTCGGCCGAGGTGCGGCTGTCGGCGTGGATCCTGGCCTTGCTGCCCGTGGGCATCGCGGGCTTCATCATCGTGGCGAACAACAAGCTGTTCATGACGCTGTGGGAAGACCCGGTGGGCTTCAAGATGCTGCTGACGGCGGTGGGCCTGCAACTGGGCGGCTGCTATTGGCTGTACCGCATGGCCAAGTCGATCTAAGGGGAGGCAATGATGGAAACCCTGCAATCCCTGAATGCGTCCACCTTGCTGGCGGCGGCGCTGATGCTGGTGGCCTTGGCGATGCTGGTGCTGGGCATCAGCATGACGCGGCGTCTGCGCGGCCAGGGCCGCAGCCGGCAGGTCGTGGAGCAGGCGCTGGCGTCGCGCCAGAACCCCGGAGGCGCCACGGCGGCCACCGTGGCCGTCGATACCGGCAAGGGCAAGCTGGCATCGGCCGCGCGCGTGGCCGATGCGTTTGGTAAGCGCCTGAGCGAAGGCCGGCTGGCCGACACGCTGCTTGCCGCCGAAGACCGCAAGATGGTCGACATGGCGGGCTATGCCGATTCGGGCACGGCGCGTTCCCGCTTCGTGGCCGCGCGCTTCGGGCTGGCCATTCTGTTTCCGGTGCTGGCCGTGCTGCTGGATATGAAAAAGCACTTGATCCAGTCGTCGATGGGCGTGTTCATCGCCGCGTTCTTCGGCTTTGCCATCGGCTACATGCTGCCTAAATGGATCGTGCGGCGTCGCATGGCGCGGCGCCGGCGCATGGCGGCTGATGAGCTGCCCCTGCTGATCGATTTGCTGCGGCTGTTGCAGGGCGTGGGCTTGTCGATCGACCAGAGCATGCAGGTACTGGTCAAGGAGTTTGCCCAGGTGCTGCCGGTGCTGTCGTATGAGCTGCGGCTCGCGTCCGACCAATATGTGCGGGGCCGTACGCGCGAGCAGTCGCTGGCGCGGCTGGCCACAGGTTTTGACAACGATGACCTGTCGGCCATCTGCCGCCTGATTGCGCAGGTGGACCAGCACGGGGGCGCGGTGCAAGAACCGCTGAACCGTTTTGGCGAACGGCTGCGCGACAAGCGGCGGCTGGAGCTGAAAGAGAAGGTGGGCAAGACTACCGTGAAGATGACGGGAGTCATGATTGTGACGTTGCTGCCCGCGCTGTTGATCGTGACAGGCGGCGCAGGATTCATTGCGGTATTGCGCGGAATGTCGCGCCTGGGGGGCTTGTGATGGCTGGCAGTATGAGAAGAAATCAACGCGTGTTGCGTGCAAGCCTGATGGCGGCGTCCATGGCGGCCGTCTTCGGATTGGCGGGGTGCAAGACCAACAGCGCCGAGACGGCGTGGCAACTGATCCAGCAGCAACAGCAGGATCAGGCCTTGGCGCGCCAGAAAGAAGACGAGGCCGAGAACAAGCGCCGCCCGAAAGAACCCGAGATGATGCTGTCGCTGATCTCTGAAGCGCAGCGCCAGGACCGGTACTTTGCGTCGCTGGCGTACATCGATGCGTATCAACAGAAGTTTGGCAATGACCCGCGCGTGGCGGTGTTGCGGGCGGAAGCGTTGCGTCAGACGGGCCAGACGGCCATGAGCGAGCAGGCGTACCGCGCCTTGCTCAGCACCGATCAGGCGGCGGACGGCTGGCATGGGCTGGGCTTGATCGCCGGTTCGCGCGGGCAGTTCGACCAGGCCGCTGATGACTTTGCGCGGGCGGCCAAGCTGTCGCCCATGGATGCTCGCATTCTGGGTGACCTGGGCTATGCGCGCTTGCGAGCGGGCGACCCGGCCGGCGCGCGCGTGCCCTTGGGGCAGGCAGCGGAACTGTCGCCCGACAACGGCAAGGTGCTGGCCAACCTGGCGGTGTTGCTGCTGGTGGAAGGCGAGCCGGTGCGCGCGCAGCGTTTGATGGATCAGGCGCGGCTGGGTGACGAGGCACGCGGCCAGGTGCTGCGCATGGCCTCCGATATCCGCAGCCAACGCATGCCGGCAGCGTCCGCGATGCCGGCGGCGACGTCGGTGTCGGCCGATACGAACACCACGCGCGTGTCCAGCGGTGGCGGCATCGTCATGCCGGTGATGAGTCCGTTGATGGAAGGGTTGAACAATGGCCCGATCGTCCGCTGATTCTGCTGCTGGATTCGTCTCTTGCATTGCCGTTGATGGTTCTGCTGCCCTTGCCACTGATTCCGTTGTCGACCCCGTATTCAGGAAGTCTTCCATGTTCCGATTCCGCCTGACCTCTACGCGTTGCCTTGCTGTCACCACGGCCATTGCCGCCGTCGCCGCCTTGTCGCCGCTGGCCAGCCAGGCGCAATCGAATGCGCCGCTGACTGGCAACATGAGCGGCGGCGCGGCGACCACGCCCGGCGCCGCGTTGCCCCAGGCGCAGTTGCCGCAGCGGCCCGTTGTGCAGCAGGTGCAGACGCCTATGCCGCAGGGCGCGGCGCAGGCCCAGCCTGCTGCGGCGCAACCCACGGCGCAAGCGCCTGCACAACCTGCCCCGCAAGCCACCGCATCGTCGGCCCCTGTCGAAGAGAACTTTGGCGACGTCACGCGCGCACTGCTGGCCGCGCAGGCGGATGGCCGGCGCGCAGGGGGCGCCTTGCCGATCCTGGGCCCCGTCTCCACCGCCGCGTGGAACCGCTATCTGGAAAGTTTCTCGCACCCGATTCCCGAGTATTTCCAGAAGCGCGTGGAGACCAAGAACACCAATTGATCGATAACGCCCGTCGCCCGCGTGCGATTGCCCTGCAAGGTTGCCTGTCATGTCAGCCCTTCCTCATCGTCGTGATTCGCGGCTGCGCCAGCGCGGCAGCATGACCATCGCCGTGGTCTTCGCGGTGCTGGTCGGCGTCATGCTGCTTGGCGTGGCGCAACTGGGCTATGGCTACTACATGAAGCGCGAAATGCAGAAGGCGGCGGACCTGGCCGCGCTGTCTGCGGTGCAGGTGCTGGGCATGGGGTCGGCGGCAGATTGCGGGCGGGCGGTGACGGCAGGGCGTACG
>CAJYKY010000308.1 GCA_913775005.1 uncultured Achromobacter sp. | reverse complement strand
CAGACGTGTGCTCTTCCGATCTGAACCGTCCAAGGGCGGATCGGCGTTCCTGCACGACAAGGTGGCGGTGGGCGATGTGCTGACCGCCACCGCCCCCAACAACCTGTTCGGGCTGGACGCGTCGGCCGCGCATCACGTGCTGATTGCCGGCGGCATCGGCATCACGCCCTTCATGTCGCAACTGCATGAACTGCATCAGCTCGGCGGTTCCTACGAATTGCACTACGCGTTCCGTTCTGCGCAACAGGGCGCATTTCGTAAAGAGCTTGCCCGCCTCTGCGGCGACCGGGTCCGCTTCTACGTGGCCAGCGAAGGCTGCCGGGTGGACCCGTCGGCGTTGCTGCAAGGCATGGCCCCGGCAGCGCACGTGTATGTCTGCGGGCCTCCCTCGCTGATCGATGCCGTGCACACGGCGGCAAACCATCACGGCGTGGACCCATCGCGGGTCCATGCGGAACAGTTTGCCGCATTGAAAGCGGCCGGCGCGCCCTTCACGCTGGTGCTGGCCAAGTCCGGCAGAACCGTCGAGGTCGCCAGCGGCGAATCCATTCTGGATGCCATTGAGCGAGACGGCACCGTGCCCGTCCAATGCCTGTGCCGCGAAGGCGTGTGCGGCACCTGCGAAACCCGCATCCTGGAGGGCGAGGCGGAACACGTTGATCAATACCTGAACCAAAAGGAGAAAGCCGCGCAAAAGACCATGATGATCTGCGTGTCGCGCGCAAAGGGGCAACGGCTAGTGCTGGATCTGTAACCCTCCGCTTGCCGAAACAAACGACCCGAAACGACACGACCCGCCACAACACACAGAACACAACACAACGCGCCGGCATCACGGAATGCCGGCCTTTCTGGGGAAGAGTCCACCAATGAAACAGATAGCCAGCCTTAGTCTGCTGGCGGGCATCGTGCTGCCCGCCGTCACGCAGGCCCAATCCAACGTGACCTTGTACGGCGTCATCAGCACCGCCGTGCGCTACACCCATAACATCGACGGCCATCAAGGCAGCTTGACCGAACTCGTGTCCAGCGGCATCGGAGGCAGCCGTTGGGGCCTGAAAGGCTCGGAAGACCTGGGCGACGGCAATCAGACCGTTTTCGTGCTGGAAAACGGATTCGGCACCAACGACGGCAAAACCGCCTACGGTGCCCTGTTCGGGCGCCAAGCCTATGTCGGCCTGACCGGCGACTGGGGCAGCCTGACGTTCGGCCGCCAATACAACGCCCTGAACAACATCGGCTGGGCATACAACCCGCTGGACCAAAGCTGGGGCAACTTCTGGTCTGACCCGCTCTACACCGGCGGCGACATTTTTTTCCAGGACTACCGCATCAACAACAGCGTGGTGTACAGCCGCAACGCCGGGCCGGTTAAGGTGCAGCTGGACTACGGCTTCGGGCAGCAAACCAACAGCATGGCGCGCGGATCCACATTCGGCGGCGGCGTCATGGTGCAACAAGGCCCGCTGTCCATTGGTGCCGCCTACGACCAGCACCGCGAGCGCACCGGCAGCAACACGCAGCACGGCTATTCGCTGGGTGCGTCCTATGCCATCGACAAGGCCACGGTGTACCTCGGCCATATGGGGCGGCGCGACACGGCGCGGCAGTCGCGTTTTGGCATCGTCTATGCCGGGCTGGGTTATCAGGCTACGCCGTCCTTACACCTTTCCACCGCCTACTACCGCTACCAGCAGCGTGGCAACGTCACCACGCAAAGCCAAGCCGCGCCGATGCCGCTGGGCAGAGGCAACGCCGACATCCTGGCCGCTGTGGCGGATTACGCCCTATCCAAGCGCACCAGCGTGTTCGTCGAAGTGGACGCCACGCGCGCCCGTGGCGGCGCGGTGGGCCGCGAAACCGAATACTGGAACGGTCAACCGGCTTCGGGCATCAGCAGCACCACGCGCATCGGCGTCATGACAGGGATGCGGCACATGTTTTAAATGCGCCGCGATTTGATTGAAGAAATCTATCAACCTCCCCTCTTGAAACCCGAAAACCCGCTCCTACATTTGCGATAAGGCAAGGCAACGCAGCGTCAGATTTCCGCATGCCGCGATGCCCGTGCCGTCTGACGCAACCTTATCGGGAGACGAATATGGCGATGTATCCATTTTTCGATAGCGGCATCAGTTCCGCGCTGGACACGCTGGCACAGCTTGACAAAATACTCCGCGGTCCCACCGCGCCCTCCACGCTGCGGTCCTCCGCAGGTGGCGGCTTTCCGCCGGTCAATGTAGGCACGTCCGCGGACTCCATCGAGGTCGTGGCGTTCGTACCGGGCATCGACCCCGAAGCGCTTCAGGTCACCATGGAAAAAGGCCTGCTGTCGATTTCGGGAGAGCGCCGGCAACAAGATTTGCCGGGCCAGACGACCGTCTACGCACGCGAACGCGCGCATGGCCGCTTCAGCCGCGTGGTCGAACTGCCCAGCGACGCCGATCCTGAAAAAATCCAGGCGCGCTACACCGACGGATGCCTGAGCATTTCGATTGGCAAGCGCGAATCGGCCAAGCCGCGCTTGGTCACCATCCAATGAACGCACGCTGACGACACAAGGAGGACCATCATGCAAGAACGGAACCAACTTGCCGCCACGCGCGGCGCCGACACGCCGGCCCCGGTCACCAGCGAGGCCAAGCGCCCCGCCACCCTGCCCGCCGTGGACATTTTTGAAAACGCCACCGGCATCACCGTGCTGGCCGACCTGCCGGGCGTGTCCAAGGAACGGCTGTCGATCAAGGTGCAGTCCAACGAACTGACGATCGAAGGTGAAGCGGCCGTGCAAGTGCCTGCCGAGGTGAAGCTGGTACACAACGAGCTGCGCGAGCCGCTGTTCCGCCGCAGCTTCACCTTGGGCCATGACCTGGACAAGGACAACATCACCGCCAATCTCAAGCACGGCGTGCTGACGCTGCACATTCCCCGGCAGCGCGAAGCCCAGCCTCGCAAGATTCCGGTGACGGTGACGTGATCGGCGGCGTCAATAATCCCGCACGTCGTCAAACCAGCGCATGGCTTGCGCCTCGGTGACGCCCAGCTTGGCCATCTGGTCAAGCTGGCTGAACTGCCAGACCGCCACGCCGATATCCTCGCGCTCCGTCGTTTCGATGTTCTTCATTCCATTGAAATGACGGGCGAAGGCGGTGATGGCGGACTGGACGGCGTGGATGTCTTCTGCCTCGATCAACGCCGCTTGCGCCACGTCGTACGCCGCGTTCGCCGATTTAGCGGCGCGGGCGGCCCAAGCTGAAAAGGGTCGCCCGTATTCGCGTTCCCACCACTGCGGTTTACGCAGTTGGCTGACAGACGCGTGTTGGGTCCAAGCGCGTAGTTTTGCCCGAGCCTGCATCTGCGCCTTCAAGCGCTTTCCCGCAGTTTCATCCACGTTGAAGGCGATGAATCTGTCCAGCAATGGCCACGCCGATAGGTCCGGCAGGCCATCCAGATCAGGCACATAGCGGATCTCAAGGTTTTCAAGTTTGGGCAGCCGCGCAAGCGCCTGCCAGTCTGTAAAACTTCCCCGTAACGACAGGCTTGTCAGTGACGGGTAGCGGTCGATCTCATTCAGCGAAATCGCTTGCCGTAACGGCTCGCTGTGTAGCGACAGCGACGTCACTCCATGCAGCACGCCAAGGTCCGGCAGGGCATACGGGGATTGATCCGGACGTCGGCCAAGCGTGGGCGCCAAGGACAGCCCATCCGGCAGTGTGCCCATCACACTCACGCGCGACAGATCGC
>CAJYKY010000307.1 GCA_913775005.1 uncultured Achromobacter sp. | reverse complement strand
ATTCCTGGCCGTCAGCCGCTATGGCGACATCAAGCTTGGGCCGGATCACAGCGAACCGGACTATCGCAACTTCACGTGGTTTGCGATGTTGTTCTCGGCGGGCATGGGCATCGGGCTGATGTTCTTCGGCGTGGCCGAACCCGTCATGCACTTCATGTCGCCGCCCGTGGGCGAGGGCGGCACTGCCGCCGCCGCGCGCGAGTCCATGAAGATCACCTTCTTTCATTGGGGCCTGCACGCCTGGGCGATCTACGCCGCCGTGGCGCTGACGCTGGCGTTCTTCTGTTTTCGCCATGGCTTGCCGCTGACGCTGCGGTCGGCGCTGTACCCGCTGATCGGAAACCGGATCCACGGGCCCATCGGGCATGCCGTGGACATCTTCGCCATCATCGGCACGGTGCTGGGCGTGGCCACATCGCTGGGCTTGGGCGTGGCGCAGATGAACAGCGGCTTGAATCACTTGTTCGGCATCCCGGTCGGCGTCACCACGCAGATCGTCCTGATCCTGATTACTTGCGGCCTGGCCACTTTGTCGGTCGCCAGCGGGCTGGACAAGGGCATCCGCATTCTGTCCGAAGCCAATATGGTGCTGGCCGTGATCCTGCTGGTGTTCGTGCTGGTTGCCGGCCCCACGGTTTTCCTGTTCCAGACCTTCGTGCAGAACACGGGCACATACCTGTCCGACATCGTCAACAAGACGTTCAACCTGTACGCCTATGAGCCGTCCGACTGGATCGGCGGCTGGACGCTGTTTTATTGGGGCTGGTGGATTGCGTGGTCGCCGTTCGTGGGCCTGTTCATTGCCCGCATTTCGCGCGGGCGCACCATCCGGGAATTCGTCTGCGGCGTGTTGCTGGTGCCGGCGGGCTTCACCTTGTTCTGGATGACGGTGTTTGGCGACACGGCCATCCACTTTATCCTGGTAGACGGCGTGAAGGGCTTTGCCGAAACGGTCGAGGCCGACAGCTCATTAGCGCTGTTCGCCTTTCTTGAGCAGTTGCCTTGGAGCAGCGTCGTGTCCATCTTCGCGATTGCGATGGTGGCCGTGTTCTTCGTGACGTCGGCCGACTCGGGCGCGCTGGTGGTGGACCTGCTGGCCTCGGGCGGGGCCGACCGCACGCCTGTCTGGCAACGCATTTTCTGGTCCTTGTCGATGGGCGCGGTGGCTATTGCCCTCTTGCTGGCCGACGGGCTGACCGCGCTGCAAACCGCCACCATCGCCAGCGCGCTGCCGTTTTCGATCATTTTGCTGCTGTCGTTATGGGGCTTGTTCCGGGCGCTGCGGCTGGACGCCACCAAACGCGGCATCCGCTATCAATCGCTGACGCTGTCGCGCCCGGCACGCGGCGGACAGTCTTGGGAGCGGCGCCTGCGCAACATGGTCATGATGCCCAGGCGTGCGCACGTGCTGCGCTTCATCAGCGATGTGGTGCGGCCTGCGCTGGAAGACGTGGCCGACGAGCTGCGGCGTCAAGGCTATGCCGTGGCCGTGCGCGACAGCGAAGACGAAGGCGGCGTGACGCTGGAGGTCTCCCACGGGGATCACCTGGACTTCTGGTACGCCGTGCGCCCCGAAGCTTTCGTGCGTCCGAGCTTGACGCCGGAAGAGGCCGCTGACGAAGAAGAGCGCAAATATTTCCGCGCCGAAGTCCATCTGCGCGAAGGCGGGCAGGACTACGACATCATGGGCTGGAGCCGCGACGCCGTCATTGGCGACATCCTGGATCAATACGAACGCCATCGGCATTACCTGCACATGGTGCGCAACTGATGCGGTGCTGATGCCCCACGCCGGCCTTGAGCCGGCGTTTTTTTTGCCGGCCCGATAGCTTGCGTCTATGCAGGGCATTACAAACCCCACTTTGACGGAATCGCCCGAATCCTGGATTATCCAAGCCTATTCTTGGATAAATAAAGAGAGCGGATCATGAGGTCGAAATCTGGGGCATGGGCGGCAGGCGCAATCGTGCTGGTATTGGCGGCAGGGGGCGGTCTGGTATGGACGTTTGGCAAATCATCGGCGCAGCAGGGCTGGGCGATGGCGCCCGCCAAGGTGGCGGTGGCCCCGGCGCTACGGGCCGACTTCCCGGTGGCGCTGACCGGCATCGGTTCACTGGAGGCCACACGCCAGGTGCAGGTGCCTGCCGAAGTGGATGGCCGCGTCACGCAGATCCTGTTCACCGCGGGCCAACGCGTGCAAGCAGGGCAGCTGCTGGTGCAGATGAACGATGCGCCCGAGCAGGGCGAGCTGGCCCGGCTGAACGCCCAGGCGCGCAACGCGCGCGCCATGCTGGAACGCACACGCCGCCTGTTGCCGCAGCAGGCGGCCACGCGCGAACAGCTGGATCAGGCGCAGGCGGATTATGACCAGGCCGCCGCCGACATCAAACGCGTGCAGGCCCTGATCGAGCAAAAGCGGGTCAAGGCGCCGTTCGATGGCGTGCTGGGCGTGCGTCGCGTCAACCTGGGCCAGTTCGCCAAGGCGGGCGACGCGCTGGTGTCCTTGACGGACGCGTCCGAGCTGTACGCCAACCTGACCTTGCCCGAGCAGGCGCTGGGCGCGCTGCGCGCGGGGCAAGCCGTCACGGTGACCGTGGACGCCCACGCGGGCCGCGAGTTCACCGGCAAGGTGACCTCTGTTGAGCCGCAAGTGGATGCCGGGTCGCGGACGGTGCGCGTGCAAGCCACGCTGTCCAATGCGGACGGCGCGCTGGCCGCCGGCATGTTCGCGCATGGCCGCATCAGCCTGCCCGACCGCCCCGATGTGATCACCGTTCCCGAAACCGCCGTCAGCTACAGCGCCTATGGCGATTCCGTCTATGTGCTGACGCCGGCCAAGCCGGACGCGCAACCGCCGGCGCCCACCGTGCGCCAGGCCTACGTCAAGACGGCCGAGCGGGTGGGCGGCCGCGTCGTCGTCACCGAGGGGCTGAACGCCAATGATCAGGTCGTGACGTCGGGCCAGCTGCGCCTGCATAACGGAGCGGCCGTGGAAGTCATCACCAGCGATACCGTCGCGCTGGGCACGCCGCAGCAAACCACGCCGCAGCCAGCCGTGGCGCAGGCGCAATGAAGAGGCGGAGGCATCCATGACATTCACCGACCTTTTCGTGCGCCGTCCCGTGCTGGCCTTGGTGGTCAGCACACTGATCCTGCTGCTGGGCATCAAGGCGCTTAGCGGCCTGCCCGTGCGCCAATACCCGCTGACCGAAAGCACCACCATCACCATCACCACCCAGTATCCGGGCGCATCGCCCGATCTGATGCAGGGCTTCGTTACGCAGCCGATTGCGCAATCGGTGGCCACGGTGGAAGGCATCGACTATCTGTCGTCGTCGTCCACGCAGGGCCGCAGCGTGATCACGGTGCGCATGAAGCTGAACGCCGATTCCAACAAGGCCATGACCGAAGTCATGGCCAAGGTCAACGAGGTCAAGTACCGGCTGCCGCAAGACGTGTACGACCCGGTGCTGGTCAAGTCGGCCGGCGAAGCGACCGCCGTGGCCTATGTGGGCTTTTCCAGTTCAACGCTGTCGCTCGCGGCGTTGACCGACTACCTGTCACGCGTGGTGCAGCCGCAGCTGT
>CAJYKY010000306.1 GCA_913775005.1 uncultured Achromobacter sp. | reverse complement strand
CGGCGGCCTGGCGGTCGGCTTCCTTCATCTGCTTGAAGGCGTCCGTTTCGTCGACATTGCGGCGGATATAGATGGCGATCGGCACGATCACCAGGCCGAAGGCGAACGGCAGGCGCCACGCCCAGTCGGCGATCTGCTGCTCGGTGAAGAACTCGGTGATCAGCGTGCCGCAGGCCGCGCCGATCAGCAGCGCCAGCATCTGGCCGGCCATCTGCCACGACCCATAAAAGCCGCGCTTGCCGTTGGGCGCCATTTCAATCAGCAGTGCCGTCGACGTGCCGAATTCACCGCCGGCCGAAAAGCCCTGCAACAGGCGCGCGATCAGGATGAAGATGGGGGCAAGAATGCCGGCGGCGTGGTAGGTCGGGGCGACCGTGATCAGCGCGATGGACACGGCCATCAGCGAGGTCACCATCACCATCGCGGCCTTGCGGCCCTTTTTGTCACCGTACATGCCCAGGATGATGCCGCCGACCGGGCGCATGAAGAAGCCGACACCGAAGATGGCTGTCGTCATCAGGATGGCGTTCAGCTCGCTGCCGGGCAGGTTGGGGTCGGTGGGAAAGAACAGCTTGGCGATGATCGGCGTCATGAACGCGAACACCAGGAAGTCATACCATTCGAGGGCGTTGCCTATCACTGCGGCCACGATGTTGCGTGTGGGAACTGCTTTGTGCTGCACGGTTTCTCCTTGGGGGCGTCTATCAATCCGGGCGACATTCTAGGCGCTTAACGCGTGAGGGGCTTCCGGGGCCGTCCGAGACGTGGGCGCTTCCTGGCTTTACACTTCTTGTTTTTCCCAAAAAGAGAAGTGACATGAACGCGCGCACCTGGCTGGAAACGCTGGTTGGTTTTGACACCACCAGCCGCAATTCCAATCTTGCCCTGATCGAAACCGTCCGCGATTGGCTCAAGGGCCAGGGCGTCGATGCGTGGCTGGCGCACAATCCCGAGCGCACCAAGGCCAACCTGTTCGCCACGCTGCCGGCGGCTGACGGCAACCAGCAGGGCGGTATCGTCCTGTCGGGCCACACGGACGTGGTGCCGGTGGATGGCCAGGATTGGGCGTCGGACCCGTTCAAGCTCATTGAAAAAGACGGCCTGCTGTACGGCCGTGGCGCCTGCGACATGAAGGGTTTCATCGCGGGGTCGCTGGCGCTGGTACCGGAATTTCTGGCGATGCCGCGCAAAAAGCCGATCCACCTGGCCTTCTCGTACGACGAAGAAGTGGGCTGCGCGGGCGCGCCCTACATGCTGGCTGACTTGCTGGAACGCGGCATCCGCCCCGAAGGCTGCGTCGTGGGCGAACCCACGGGCATGCAGGTGGTGGTGGCGCACAAGGGCATCAACCTGTTCCGCTGCAAGGTGCACGGCAAGGCAGCGCATTCGTCGCTGACCCCGCGCGGCTGCAACGCCATTGAATACGCCGCCCGCCTGATCTGCCGCATCCGCGACCTGGCCGACAGTTTCAAGGCCAACGGCCCGTACGACCAGTTCTATGACGTGCCGTTCTCCACGATGACCACCAACCAGATCCGTGGCGGCATTGCGGTCAACACCATTCCCGAGCTGTGCGAATTCACCTATGAATTCCGCAACCTGCCCGGCATGCAGCCCGACGAGATCCAGGCAGAAGTTGAAAAATACGTGCGTGATGAGCTGTTGCCGCGCATGAAGGCCGAATTCGACGGCGCTAGCATTGAAATCGAAACCGGCGCTGCGGCACCGGCGCTGGAGGCTTCGGAAGAGGCCGCCATCACCCAACTGGTGCGCGCGCTGACCGAAGACCGTACCACCCGCAAGGTCGCGTACGGCACCGAAGCCGGCCTGTTCCAGGGAATTGGTATCCCCACGGTCGTGTGCGGCCCGGGCCATATCGAACAGGCGCACAAGCCCAACGAATACGTGGCGCTGGACCAGATGGCCTCGTGCGAGACGTTCCTGCGTCGCCTGGGGCAGTCGCTCTAAGCCAGGGGCTTGCGGGTGTTGGACGGGGGCAAGGCTCGGGGCGTGCCGCCCCGGTCTGGCCCGCGTCAGGTAAAATGACGGGTTGCAAACCGGATTTGCGGCCGGCAGTGGTCTGTCGCGATACCGGGGGAGATGCTTGGTGAAACCTTACGACTTTCCGGATGCCAAGGGCCATTTTGGTCCCTATGGCGGTGTTTTCGTGGCAGAAACGCTGATGCACGCGCTCGACGAGCTGCGCGCAGCCTATGACCGTTATCGTGTCGATCCCGTCTTCCAGGAAGAGTTCAACTACGAACTCAAGCACTTCGTTGGCCGGCCCAGCCCGGTCTACCATGCCCGCCGCTGGTCGGACATGCTGGGCGGCGCCCAGATCTGGTTCAAGCGCGAAGACCTGAACCACACCGGCGCGCACAAGGTCAATAACTGCATCGGGCAGGCGCTGCTGGCCAAGCGCATGGGCAAGCCGCGCGTCATCGCCGAAACCGGCGCAGGCCAGCACGGCGTGGCCACGGCTACGGTAGCGGCCCGCTACGGCATGGAATGCGTGGTCTACATGGGCAGCGAAGACGTCCGGCGCCAAGCGTCCAACGTCTACCGCATGAAGCTGCTCGGCGCGACCGTCGTGCCGGTCACCTCGGGTTCGCGCACGCTGAAAGACGCGCTGAACGAAGCCATGCGCGACTGGGTCACCAACATTGAAAACACGTTCTACATCATCGGCACGGTGGCGGGTCCTGACCCCTATCCTCGTATGGTGCGCGATTTCCAGACTGTCATCGGCAACGAATGCCTGACGCAGATGCCTGAAGTCATCGGCCGTCAGCCCGACTATGTCGTGGCGGCGGTGGGCGGCGGCTCGAACGCCATGGGCATCTTCCACCCCTACATCCCCTACGAAAA
>CAJYKY010000305.1 GCA_913775005.1 uncultured Achromobacter sp. | reverse complement strand
GGCCCAGCTCTTCGGCCAGCGCCTTGCCCGGCTCGTCCTGCACGTCGGCGATGACGACCTTGGCGCCGTTTTCCACCAGCATGCGCACGGTGCCTGCACCCAGGCCGGACGCGCCGCCCGTAACGATGAATACCTTGTTCGCGATTTCCATGTCTCTACCACCAGATCAGTTCAAGGGAATATATGTGGCGCGGCAGGCGCCAAATGCGACAAGGCCTTCGGGCCGATGCCGGAACGCATAGTGTTCCGCGGCGCCGAAGGCCTTTGAGCCATCAAGCCGCCAATCAGCTATTGACGGCTTCGAACAGGCGCGACTTGATTTCGTCTACGGCGCCCACGCCCGAAATCTTGCGGTACTTGGGTGCCTGGGCAGCGTCTTGTTGCGCCCAGCCCGAGTAGTAGTCGACCAGCGGACGGGTCTGTTCGCGGTAAACGGACAGGCGATGGCGCACGGTTTCCTCGCGGTCGTCGTCGCGCTGGATCAGGTCTTCGCCGGTGACGTCGTCTTTGCCTTCAACCTTGGGCGGGTTGAAGCGCACGTGGTAGCTGCGGCCGCTGGGCTGGTGCACGCGGCGGCCGCTCATGCGTTCGATGATGTCTTCTTCGGGCACTTCGATTTCCACCACGTAATCCAGCTTGACGCCGGCGCTCTTGAGCGCGTCGGCTTGCGGGATGGTGCGGGGGAAGCCGTCGAACAGATAGCCATTGGCGCAGTCAGGCTGCTTGAGGCGATCTTGAACCAGGCCGATGATGATCTCGTCGGAAACCAGACCGCCGGCATCCATGACCTTCTTGGCTTCGATACCCAACGGCGTGCCGGCCTTCACGGCGGCGCGCAGCATGTCGCCGGTGGAGATTTGAGGAATGCCGAAGTGTTGGGTAAGAAACGCGGCCTGGGTGCCTTTGCCGGCGCCGGGGGGTCCGAGCAAGATGAGACGCATGAGTGCTCCTGAAGGGGTTTATTTTTTGTGATCCGGGGGATTATGCCGCAATGCAGCAGCCTATGCGGCGCCGCGCCATGCGAAATAACCCTTACATCTGTTTGCTGTACATCAAGCGGACGCGTTCCAGGTCCGCCGGGGTATCTACGCCCGCAGCCGGAGGGCTGGACGCCCGGTGTACGACGATTTGATGACCATGTTCCAACGCGCGCAGCTGTTCCAGCGACTCGAACCGTTCCAGCGTGCCTTGCGGCAACGTCGGAAAGCGGCGCAGGAAAGACACGCGATAAGCGTACAAGCCAATGTGATGCCAGGCGGGCAGGCCTTCGGCCAGCACGCGTTCGCCGCTGGCTAGCGCGTCGCGGGCCCACGGGATGGGCGCGCGCGAAAAGTACAGCGCGCGGTCGTTGGCGGCGCAGACAAGCTTGACCACATTCGGATTGAACAGCGCTTCGGCGTCGGCCAGCGGGCAGGCGCAGGTGGCGATGTCGGCATCGGGAAAGGCCTTGAGCTTGGCGGCGACGGCGTCGATGAGTTCGGGCTCGATCAGCGGTTCGTCACCCTGCACGTTCACCACGATGGCGTCGTCGGGCAAGCCCAGCTGCGCCACGGCTTCCGCCAGGCGATCGGTGCCGGTGGGGTGATCCGCGCGCGTCATCAGCGCGGTCAGGCCGTGCGCTTCTACGGCGTTTTGCACCCTGATGTCATCGGTGGCGATGAACAATTGCGACGCGCCAGAGCGCGCCGCGCGTTCGGCGGTGCGCACGACCATGGGCTTGCCGGCGATGTCGGCAAGCGGCTTGTCGGGCAGACGGGTGGAGGCGGTGCGCGCCGGAATCAGGGCGATGAAGCTCACGATGGCGGCAGGTCAGTGGGAGGCGGGGGCGTCGTCCAGCGCGCGGGCTTCCGACTCAAGCATGACGGGAATGCCGTCGCGCAGGGGGAAGGCCAGGCGGTCGGCGCGGCAAACCAGTTCGGCTTGCTGCCGGTCGTGTTCGAGGCGGCCCTTGCACAGGGGGCACACGAGGATGTCGAGAAGTCGGGATTCCATGACCGCGATTCTAAAACAGTTTGGGTGGAGGCAGGACTCGCTTTCCTGGAGAGAAATCTGATTCTTGCCGGATCTGTGCGCGCGCGGAATCGCGGCAGATACGCGTCTGGTTAACTAATGTCATAACTTGCATTATTTATCTCAAAATCCGGGACGCATCACCGCTATGATCCGCGGCGTTCAGGTGAAAGGAAAGTCCCGGCATGGATGCCAATACCATCAAGATCAGTTTGATGCTGATCGTTCTGATCTGGTCTGTGATCAGCTGGATCACCTACATGATGCGCCGGAGCGGCAACAAGGACGCGCTGCGCACACTCAAACACGAAGGCCAGGCGCTACGCACCATGACCGCCGAAGAAGCGGCGCTGGTGCAGCCGTTTCTGGTGTCGCCTCTCCAAACCAAAAAAGCCGCCAGCCTGACAGGCGATGGCGTTTTTGCGCTGAAAGGGGCGTTTGTGCGCCATGGCCTGGAAACCGGCCAGGGCGGCAGCACGCTGCACGACACGCTGGGCGAGGTCGACGTGGTGTTGCCGTACGACGCGCGCCACTACCTGCGCGAATACAACGAAGCCGAAGTCGTCATGACGGACAAATTCGCCATCGTTGTGGCCTTGAATGGCGGATTCGACATCGCCGGCGGCCGAGAGCGCGACCGGCAGCGTCAGAAGAAAGACCAGCAGTGGTCCAGCGGCAAGATCGGCGCGTTGCAGGACGTGGGGGCCAGCCCTGCTGAAGCGTCGCTTGATGATCGCGCAAGCAGCGCGGGCAGCGCGGGCCATCAGGCGGGGGCCGGCAATCGTGACGCCGATGGCACGTGGCGGGTGGACATCCTGAGCCAGCGCGATGAAACGCCTGACGAAGTGGCCGACCGCCAGCATCCGGGCATCGCATTCTGGATATCGATGGTGTGGTTGCTGGCCTTTGCCGGCTTGGCCATTATGGCTGCCGGCGGCGGCGTGCCGTTTGCCGCCGCGTCGGCTGTGCTGGCGCTGCTTGCGCTAGGGCTGACCTGGCGCCGCCGCAAGCCCGGCGTGCCGCAAAAGGTGAACCGCGCACGTGGCGAGCTCAACGTCATCGTGCTGACCAATCCCGAGAACTCGCAGGTCGTGTCCACGCAGATGTTCCTGGGCGACAAGCTGCCGATCAAGCTGCCAGAACACTGGCGCAGCACCATGACCTTGCCGGCGGATGGTCCGGTCGACGTGGACATGCGCGTCGATGACTATTCCGTAGTCCGCATGAACGGCAAATTTGCGCTGGGCGAAGAGCAGCGCCAGTTTCCGCGCGTGTTCTGGGGGCGGCACGTCACGCTGGCCTTGGTGGGCCTGCTGGCGGGCGTGGGGCTGTGGCTGTCGGCGGATGATTTGAAGGGCGACGCGGCGCTGACCCGTGCCTGGCTCAGCGGCGCGCAGCCGAAAGCGTATGCGACGGCCGCGGCGCTGGCCAACGACCTGCCAGCCGTCGGCGATGTCGTGGCGGCGCAGGGCAAAGCGCGTTGCGAGCTGCGGCCTGACGCGTATTCGGACCGGATCGGCTTTGATTGCGAGTGGCTGCGCTGGGGCGCCAACGCGCCGCAAAACGTAAAGCCGGACGTCGACGACACCACATTGCAGCTCTATTCGGGCGAATTCATCAAGACCCGCGCCAACCCCATGGTGGACATGCTGCTGCGCAGCCAGCGCTACGGTCAGATGCGCGGCGACCCTATGTCGATCTACAGCCCGCGCCAAGTCACGGCCGCCACGGTGGTCGGCCTGTCGAAAACGGTGCAGAGCATCGAAGCCGGGTGCGAAAACGCCACGGGCGAGGCCATTGCGTCCTGCGACCAGTTGAAGCGCACGTTCGTCGACAACATCATGCTGGCCAAGGCCGAACCGCAGAACTGGCTGGAGCTCATCAAGCTTGTGGAAGCGGGCGAGTTCACGGGCAAAGGGCGTAGCGACGAAGGCGTCCTGCTGTCGCCGTATCTGAACGAAGTCCGGAATCTGGCGAAGTCCAGCACCGAACCGGCGATCCGGGACGCGATGCGCCGGGCGTCCGACGCGTCGATGGCCATGCAGCAGGGCGGCGCGGTGTGGCATGTGCTGCCTGGCCCTTATGCCACGTTGCCCGAAGTCCGGCTTCAAAACAGGAATGATCTGCTGGCGGTCTGGGCACAGCAGCAGCGCATGGGAACGCTAGACGGCCAGTTGCCGTTCCAGCTGGAAGGCCTGGTCGTCAACGTTGCGGCGGATGCAACGGGCGCGCCGATTGTCACCGTCGATGCCTCGCGCAGCCTCAGCGACCCCTGGCCGTCCGCCGCCCATATGGTCTGGCTGCTGTTGGCTGGGTTGCTGGTGGTGGTGCATGCGCCCTTGGCCGTGCTGCGCCAGCGTGCGGCGCGCGCCCGCGAAAAGGCGGTGGCCGAGTACGCGCAGGTGTGCGGCGCGAAGCCGTCCCCGTTCTTCTAAACCGGGCGGGACTTGGGCTGGCGCAGCGCCTGCGCCAGCCAATCGAACAATTGCGGGTCGGAAAATGCGGCCTGCACCGGTACCTCCCAGATGCGCGCGT
>CAJYKY010000304.1 GCA_913775005.1 uncultured Achromobacter sp. | reverse complement strand
GACATCGGCCTGAACATCGACGCCGAAGAAGCCGACCGCCTGGAGATCTCTCTGGATCTGTTGGAAGCGCTGTGCTTTGCGCCTGAGCTGGAAGGCTGGAACGGCATCGGCTTTGTCATCCAGGCTTACCAGAAGCGCGCGCCGTTCGTCATTGATTACGTTATTGATCTGGCCCGCCGCAGCCGCCATCGCGTGATGGTGCGCCTGGTGAAGGGCGCTTACTGGGACAGCGAAATCAAGCGCGCCCAGGTCGACGGCCTGGAAGGCTATCCGGTCTATACCCGCAAGCTGTACACCGATGTCGCCTACCTGGCGTGCGCGCGCAAGCTGCTGGGCGCGCCGGAAGCCGTGTACCCGCAATTCGCCACGCACAACGCCTACACGTTGGCCGCCATCTATCAATTGGCGGGTCAGAACTACTACCCGGGCCAATATGAATTCCAGTGCCTGCACGGCATGGGCGAACCGCTGTATGACGAAGTGGTCGGCCCGCTGGTGCAGGGCAAGCTGAACCGTCCGTGCCGCATCTATGCGCCGGTGGGCACGCATGAAACGTTGCTGGCCTATCTGGTGCGCCGCCTACTGGAAAACGGCGCCAACACCTCGTTTGTGAACCTGATCGGCGACGAGACCATTCCGGTGGAAACGCTGGTGGCCGATCCGGTCGAGGCCGCCACGCGCATCGTGCCGTTGGGCGCGCCGCACGAGAAGATTCCGCTGCCGCGCGAACTGTACGGCAGCTTGCAGCAGGGCGCCCGCGCCAACTCGGCTGGCCTGGATCTCACCAACGAACATCGCCTGGGTTCCTTGTCGGCCGCGCTGTTGGCCAGCGCCGGCACGCCGTGGCGCGCCGGTCCGATGGTGGGTGAAGGCGAACAAGCCTGGGACGCGTCGCGTGCCATTGAAGTGCGCAACCCTGCCAACCTGCGCGACGTCGTGGGCCATGTGGTGGAAGCGCAATCGGAAGAAGTGGACGCCGCATTGCGCGCTGCCGCCAACACCGCGCCCATCTGGCAATCCACGCCCGTCTCCGAACGTGCGCAATGCCTGCGCCGCGCGGCGCAACTGCTGGAAGAGCAGATGCAGACCTTGCTGGGCCTGATCGTGCGCGAAGCCGGCAAGTCGCTGCCCAATGCCATCGCTGAAGTGCGCGAGGCCGTGGACTTCCTGCGCTACTACGCTGACCAGGCCGAACAAGAATTTTCCAACGACACGCACCGCCCGCTGGGCACCGTGTTGTGCATCAGCCCCTGGAACTTCCCGCTGGCCATCTTTACCGGCCAGGTCGCAGCGGCACTGGCTGCCGGCAACACCGTGGTCGCCAAGCCCGCCGAACAAACCCCGCTGATCGCCGCGCAAGCGGTGGCCATCCTGCGCGCGGCCGGCGTGCCGGACGGCGCAGTGCAATTGCTGCCGGGCCGGGGCGAAACCGTGGGCGCGCAGCTGGTGGCAAGCCCCGCCGTGCGCGGCGTGATGTTCACGGGGTCGACGGACGTGGCGCGCATCATCGCCCGCACTTTGGCCGATCGCCTGGATGACAACGGCAACACCATTCCGCTGATCGCCGAAACGGGCGGGCAGAACGCCATGGTGGTGGACTCGTCGGCACTGGCCGAGCAAGTCGTGTTCGACGTGCTGAGCTCGGCCTTCGATTCGGCCGGCCAGCGCTGCTCGGCGCTGCGTGTGCTGTGCGTGCAAGACGACAACGCCGATCACGTGCTGACCATGCTGCGCGGCGCCATGCGCGAACTCAGCGTGGGCAACCCCGACCGCCTGTCGGTGGACGTGGGTCCGGTGATCGACACCGAGGCACGCAATGGCATCCAGCGGCACATCGAGACGATGCGCACGGCAGGCCACCGCGTGGATCAGGTAGAGCTGCATGGCGACTGCCGCCACGGCACCTTCGTGCCGCCCACCATCATCGAGATCGATCACATCAGCGAACTGACGCGCGAAGTGTTCGGCCCGGTGCTGCACGTGGTGCGCTACAAGCGCGACGAGCTGGACGCGCTGCTGGACGCCATCAACGGCACCGGTTACGGCCTGACGTTCGGCGTGCACACCCGCATCGATGAAACCATCGCGCACGTGACGGGGCAGGTGCATGCCGGCAACGTCTACGTCAACCGCAACATCGTGGGTGCGGTGGTGGGCGTGCAGCCCTTCGGTGGCGAATGCCTGTCGGGCACCGGCCCGAAGGCGGGTGGCCCGCTGTACATGTACCGCTTGCTGGCGACGCGCCCGGACGGGTTGCCGCCCGCACTGGACGCGGCCGCACCGTTGCCGCAGCGCATTGCGCTGCCGGGTCCCACAGGCGAGACCAATACCTATCTGGTCGAGCCGCGCGGGGCCGTGTATTGCGTGGCGGCCACGGACGCCGGCGCGCGGGCGCAATGGGCGGTGGCGCGCCGCACGGGCAACCACGCCTGGTTTGCGGACACCCCGGCCGCGCAGGCCTTGCTGGCCACGCTGGACGCGGAACAGCAAGGTCAGGCGGGCATCCTCAGCGATGAAGAAGTCGATGGCGCCGACTACCAGGCTGTGCTGTTCGAAGGCGATGGCGATGCGCTGCAAGCGCTGAACCAGCGTATCGCGCAGCGGCCTGGTGCCATTCTGTCGGTGCAAGGGCTGACGTCCGATGCGCTGGCGGCC
>CAJYKY010000303.1 GCA_913775005.1 uncultured Achromobacter sp. | reverse complement strand
CCACGCGATCCAACAGCGCGAGGTAGCCGCGCAGGATGGCGTCGTCGGTGTGCACCCAGCGCGGCACCATCTGCGCGGCCAGGCGGTCGAACGCTTCGACCGGAAACTGGGTGTTTTCGTACGCGGTGCCAGGCCCCGGCCGGGTGCCGGGCCGGCCGATGCGAAAGCGCGTGTAGCAGTCTTCGCGCGCCTGCACGATGGGCGGTTCGGGCCAGATTTCCGGGACTAGCGCGTAGCCTGCGCGGCCACGTTCGACGGCATCGCACAGATAGGCGTCCCAGCCGCGCCGCAGGAACGCGTTCAACCAGCCTTCGCGCCCGTCCGGCGTGGTTTCCCAGGCCGCGCCCGTCATGCCGCCGCCGTGCCAGAAGGCCAGCGGCGCGCGGCCGCTGGCCGGTTCCGACAGGAAGTATTGCGCGTACATCTGTTCGACGCGATAGGTGCCGTTCGGATCCAGCACAACCGGCTGGCCGCCTTCCGCCATGACCAGTTCGCGCGGCGGCAAACCCGACAACCGCACGTCGTGGCCGCCCACATGGAACGACCCCATGTCGCGCAGGCGGATCGGGGGCAGGGGGGGCGGCTGCTGCTCCGTATCCCTGGGCGCATGCTTCGCCGCTTCGGGGGGCGTCGGCGTCGCCGAATTGGTGACCCTCTGCGCCGCTGAATCCGTCAATGCCGACGCCGCCTTGTCCGCTGCGGTCATCATTCCGCCTTGATGTGATTGGCCTGGATCACGTCCTTCCAGCGCGCGGTTTCGGCCAGTACGAAATCGCCCAGCATCTGGCGCGATCCCGCTGCGGTTTCCACCCCCAGCTCGCGCATCTTCGCGGCCACGTCGGGCGCCGCCAACGCGTCGGTGAAGGCGTCATGCAGCGCCGTCAAAGTGGCGTCCGGCGTGCGGGCCGGCGCCATGATGCCGAACCAGGGCGTGATCAGAAAGTCCGGCACGCCGCTTTCGGCGAACGTGGGCACATCAGGAATGGCGGGCGCGCGCTTGCTGCTGGCCACGGCCAGCGCGCGCAGCTTGCCGGCGCGGATGTTGGCCAGCGACGCGGGCAGGTTGTCGAAGTACATATCCACCTGGCCGCCCAGCAGGTCGGCAGCCACCTGCCCCGCGCCCTTGTAGGGAATGTGCGCCAGATCGATGCCGGCGCGTTGCTTGAGCAGTTCGGTGGCAAGGTGGGCCGAACCGCCCACGCCGGACGAGGCCGAGTTCAGCTTGCCGGGGTTGGCGCGGGCGTAGGCCAGCAATTCGGGCAAGGTGTTGGCGGGCACCTTCGGGTTGACGACCAGCACGCTGGGCACGGTGCCCACCATGGCCACCGGCGCGAAGTCCTTGACGATGTCGTAGGGCGCAGGTTGATACAGCGACGGCGCGACCGTGCAGCCAAACGCGCACATCAGCAAGGTGTAGCCATCGGGCGCGGCGCGCGCCACGGCTTGCGCGCCGATGTTGCCGCCCGCGCCTGCGCGGTTCTCGACGATCAGCGGCTGGCCCAGGCGCTTGCCCAGGTTCTCGCTCAGGATACGGGCAAGAATGTCCGGCGTGCCGCCCGCCGGGAAGGGCACCACCAGCGTGATCGGGCGCGCGGGAAAGTCAGCCGCGGCGGCGGGGGCGGCGGCCGACAGCGCCAGCGCGGCGCCCGTGAGCGTGGTGGCCAACGTCGCGGTCAACGCGGTGGTGATCGTGGTCAGTGGGGTGCTAAGCGTTGCGGTCAGCTTCGACGTCAAAGCAGTGCCCACGGCGGCGAACCAGCGACGAGGGATAGCGGAGTGCGTGCGCGTGGCAGGCAGGCGTGAAGGGCGCATGACGGGTGTCTCCTGAGGTGTCGGTGTCGGCTTAGAGATCGCCGGATCTGCCAGCGACTGTAGCCAAGCCCAGCGGCGCTGCCCAATGCCGGTCGCGCAATATCGGCATATCAATAGTGATATGAAGCTTGGATTGCATGCGTTTAGCGCATAGCATGTGCTGCATGACCGATACCCATCCTTTGCCCTATCTGCGGCGGCTGGACATGAACCTGCTGCTGACGTTTGACGTGCTGATGCGCACCCGCAGCGCCACGGCCAGTTCGGCCCTGCTGCACAAAACGCAGCCTGCCATCAGCCGCGACTTGGCGCGTTTGCGCCGCCGGCTCGAAGACCCGCTGCTGGTGGTGGTGAAGGGCCGTTTCATTCCCACCGAACGGGCGCTGGAGCTGCATGCGGCGGTGCACGACGCGCTGGCGCAGATTGAAGCCGCCTTGCGTCCGGCCGAAGCGTTCGACCCGTCGCGCGCGAGCGGCGTGGTCAACATCGGCACCGGCGCGCACAGTGAAATCCTGCTGGCCGCGCCCTTGCTGGAACGGCTGCATCGCCTGGCGCCCGGCATCACGCTACGGTTCCAGTCTGTGCATGGGGATTTTGTGCCGGACGATCTGGACGCCGAACGGCTGGACATCGCCATTGGTCTGTTCGGCAAGGTGCCGGCCCGTTTTCATCGCGACACCTTGCTGCAAGACCGGCGCGTGTGCGTGGTGTCCGCCCGCCACCCGTGGGCCGGCCGCAAGACGCTGACGCTGGCCGACCTGTCCGCCATCAAGTGGTTTGCGTTTGCGCAGATGTATGGCCGCGAAACCAACTTCGACCGCGCCTTGAAGCCGGACGGCGCGCGGCTGGCGTTTTCGGCGTATCTGTCAGGCTTTGGCATCACGCCGTATGTGCTGCTGGATACGGACTACGCCACCACCATGCCGGCCAGCGTCGCCGAGGCGCATGCGCGGCACTTCCCGCTGGCGACGCTGGAGCTGCCCGCGCGCTTGCGCAAGATCGAATTCGTCATGGTGTGGGCGCGCCGGCAGCACACGTCGCCGTTGCAGGCGTGGTTGCGCGAACAGATCCGTGACGTGCTGCGAACGCGCGGGGGCGCGCCCGCAGCCGCGCAGCCCGGCTAGCGGGCGACTGCCTTGCCCGTGG
>CAJYKY010000302.1 GCA_913775005.1 uncultured Achromobacter sp. | reverse complement strand
CTGCGCGTTCAGCGCCAGGTCGTCGCCCAGCACACCGGCCGTCTTCTTGGCGGCCACCTTCGTCATGACGGACACGTCATCCAGAATGGTGGCGATGTCATCGAACAATGCAAAAAAGCTGCTGCCGGCCATCGGGTTCCCCTGGTGCGTAAGGTGATCCGAGTGTAATGGCGGCAGCCCCCTTCAAGTTGCAACGCGCATGGACGTTTTCATTCCTATTTGTGACGATGCGGGCAGGCCGTTACGGGGCCGATAAGCGACCGTGAAGGGACCGTTACGCGGCCGTCGCGTCATCGAACAGGATGTTGTTTTCCAGATGGATGTGCGCCATCAGGTCTTCCTTGAACGTGCGGATGCCCAGGTACAGGGCGCGCCAGGTATTGCACGCGGCGCGCGGCAGCGTCAGGTCATTGGTCAGCGCCAGCAAGCGTTCCAGCGCCACGCCGTGGTCATCGTGCTCCATGCGCATCACCATGATGGGCATCGTGGCCATGGCGCCATGGCCGCGCGCGAGCATCGGAAACAGCACCTGTTCTTCCTTCTGCATATGGCTTTCCAGCTCTTGCTGCATGGTGCGCAGATGGTCGGCCAGGCCCTTGGGGCAATCCGGACTGTCGGCGTGCACCTGCTCTACCTTCATGGCCAGGCGGATCAGTTCGGGCAGCTGCTGCCGATGCACCTCGTGATAGCGCGCCAGGATGTGATCGATCAACGTCGCGGGCGATACATCGCCCCAATCCGTTTCCTGGGCGGGGCGGCCAGCCAGCGCTTTTAACCGCGCTTCGATCTGCGTGACATCCAGCGAGCGTTGCGCGGCGGCTTCACCCAGGCTCTTCTTGCCGCCACAGCAAAAGTCCAGGTCGTAGTCGTGAAAGACCTGCGTGGCGCCGGGAATGCTGCGAGCCAATTGGCCCAGGGATTGTTCGGTCATGTTCATGGCACTGCTCCTGTGGGGGTATGTCGTACAGGAACCAATGCGAAAACCGTGCCAGAAAAAACTTGTGCTTAATCAATGACTTGACAAATAAAGGGTGAATTTCACCTGGATTGACTACGGTAATAATCACCGTCAAACGGTAAAATTCACCGCATGCAAAATCTACTGCTTGCCGATCTGGTTGCCGATCTGCCACCCGCTGTGCGCCTGCAACGCCTGGTGTCCAGCCTGCGCGCCCATTTCCGTTGCGGCGCCGTGGCCTTGTTGCAGCAGGAAGAAGACGAATTGCGCGACCACCTGCGGCCTGTCGCCGTAGACGGCTTGACGCGCGACGCGCTGGGCCGACGCTTTGCGATCTCGCAGCATCCGCGCCTGGCCGCCATTCTGGCGCGCCGGGGCGTGACCCGCTTTCATCACGACAGCACCCTCCCCGACCCTTACGACGGCTTGATCAACGGCATGGCCGGCCAACCCCTGCCCGTGCATGACTGCATGGGCACAAGCCTGCATGTGGAGGGCCGGCCGTGGGGTGTGCTGACGTTGGACGCGCTGGAAGTCGGCACGTTTGACGCCGAAGCGCAGGCGGATCTGCGCGACGCCATCGTGCTGGTCGAAGCAGCGCTGCGCACGACCCGGCTGGAAGCCGAGATCCGCGCTCTGCGCGCCGCCCGCGCGCCCTCTTCCACCGACCGTGCCGTGCCGGACCGACACGAAATCCTGGGGCAAAGCGACGCCATCGCGCGCCTGCTGCATGAAATCGAAGTGGTGGCCGATTCCGAATTGCCGATCTTGCTGCTGGGCGAAACCGGCGTGGGCAAGGAACTGTTTGCGCATCAAGTGCATCGCCTGTCGCGCCGCCATGGGCGCCCGATGGTGCAGGTCAACTGCGCGGCGCTGCCGGAGTCCTTAGCGGAAAGCGAGTTGTTCGGCCATGCCAAGGGCGCGTTCTCCGGCGCCGTCGCCGACCGTCCAGGTCGCTTTGAAGCCGCCAATGGCGGCACGCTGTTTTTGGATGAAGTCGGCGAACTACCGCTGGTGGTGCAGGCCAAACTATTGCGCACCTTGCAGAACGGCGAGATCCAGCGCCTGGGCGATGACCGGCCGCGCACGGTCGATGTGCGCATCGTGGCCGCCACCACCCGCAGCCTGCGCGATCTGTTGCGCGCCGGCGACTTTCGCGCCGATCTTTATCACCGCCTGTCGGTCTACCCGATCCCGATTCCGCCGTTGCGCGATCGCGGCAACGATGTGCTGCTGCTGGCCGGCCGTTATCTGGAATTGAATCGCGCCCGTTTAGGGCTGCGCAGCCTGCGCCTGTCTGCCGACGCCGAAGAAACGCTGCGCCGCTATCCCTGGCCCGGCAATGTGCGCGAACTGGAACATGTGATCAGCCGCGCAGCGATCAAGGCCGTCAGCCACGGCGCCAACCGCAACGACATCGTCACCTTGGGCAGCAAGCTGCTGGACTTGAACGATGGCGATGGTCCGCTAGGCACCGCGCCAGCACAGGAACGGTATGCCGCCAGCGCAGGCGAATTGGCAGCAGGCGATCGTGCACCCGCGCCGTCATTGCGTGAGGCCGTTGACGCCTGCCAACGCCAGGCCATCCGGCAGGCGCTGGAGACGCATCACGGCAATTGGGCACACGCGGCGCGCGCGCTGGACGTAGACGCCAGCAACCTGCACAAACTGGCCAGGCGGCTGGGGCTCAAGTCCTGAAGCGGGGCTTGCGCCCCCTCTTGCCCATTCACATCGCGTAGCGCACCGTCAGCATCGCGTTACGCGGCGCGCCGTAGATGTTGTAGAAGATGCCGTAGCCCGGCGTACGCAGGTACTCGCGGTTGAACAGGTTGTTGACCGCCAGCGCCGCATCCCAGTGCTTGTTGATCTGGTAGCCGATGCGGGCCGATGCCGTCAGGTATCCGCCCTGCCGCATGGACGAGGTGTAGACATCGCTTTGCGCCTGCACCCCTACGCCCGCACGCCAGCCTTGCAGTGCGCCGCCAAAGTCATCCCGCTGGAAGCGATACTGCGTCCACAACTTGAACAGATGCTTGGGCAACACGTCGGACCCGAAGCGCTGGCCCACATTGGCGGGATCGGAATCCTGCAAATACTTGGCGTTGGTGTAGGTGTAGCCCGCAGAAACATCCCATCCGGGCAACGGGCTGCCGCTGACTTCGGCCTCCCAGCCCTGGCTTTGCACCTTGCCGGCCGACCGATAGCACGCCCCGGTTGCCGTGCCGTCGCAACCGACGTGTTCGGCATCGGTCATGGCGCGGTTCTGGTCGCGGATACGGAAGACAGCCAGCGATGCATTCAAGCGTCCATCGAAGAATTCGCCTTTCACGCCCGCCTCGGTCTGCCAGCCCACACGCGGCTTGAGCGTTTGGCCCGTGTAGTCCTTTTCCGACTGCGGCACGAAGATGTCGGCATAGCTGGCGTAAAACGACACCTGCTGGCTGACGTCCCAGACCACGCCGGCAAACGGCGTGAACTCGTGGCTGACATCGGCCCCGCCGCTGCGGTAGTCGGACGCCACCGGCGATACCGCGCGGCTCTTCTCGGAATAATCCGTCCAGCGTCCACCCACCACCAAGGTCAGCGGATCGGCCAGCTTGAACCGGCCCGTGGCGTACAGACCGGATTGCGTGGTGATGGAGTTGTTCTTGTTCAGCACCGGCTGGTCGTAGAGCGCACCGAAATGGTGGTCGTTGAGCGGGTCCCAGTCGGGCAACGTCGTGAAGCGGCTGCCCGTGGTGGAGTCATAGCGCGCGTAGTTGTAGCCCAGCGTCAGGATATGGTCACGGCCAAGCGCGCTGATGGGTCCGGACACGTGGATATCCCCCTGGTCCCAGCGAAAATCGTTGGCGATGCGGCCGGCCATGATGCCGCTTCGTCCCGTCTCGACGTCCAGCGGCGCGCTGACGAAAGCGGAGTAGCCTCGATAGCGCGTGTCGCGGTGCATGTATGCGGCCTTGAGCTCCCAGCCCCGTCCGAAGCGGTGCGTCAGGTCAGCGCCCAGATCGTAGGTGTCGGTCTTGGACATCTTGTCCGGGCCGACGTAGGCGTCGCGCGCGGGCAGCGAACCATCCGCGTACAGCGGCAGCCCGTTGAAGTTGCGGAAGCGCCGCTCGTTGTAGGCCGCAGTCAGCCCCAATGTCGTGTTGGCCGTAATGTCGTATTCCAGCACGCCATAAAAGGTAGTAGGTTCTGCGCGCCCGTAGTCGTAGAACTTGTCTTCGTCCTCGTAGGCGCCCACCAGCCGGCCGCGCAAGGTGCCGGACGCATTCAGCGGCCCGCCGCCATCGGCTTCCACGCGGCGGTAATTCCACGACCCGGCCGATACCGCGGCTGAAAAATGGCCCGCGTCCAGCGGGCGCTTGCGTACATAGTTGACGACGCCGCCGGGCTCGCCCGTGCCGGTCAGCAAGCCGGACGGCCCGCGCAGGATCTCGACGCGGTCATAGATGGCCAGGTCCATGTGCGTGCTGTAGTCCTGCTGGGGAATGCCGTCGTACTGCGTGCTGGTCGCGAAGCCGCGCGCGCTGAATTTCTCGGTGCCTTCGTAATCCGATGGCGTCAAACCGGTCACGTAGCTCAGCGCCTCGGCCACCGTCGTCATTCCCTGGTCGTCCATCTGCTGGCGCGTCATCACCGACACCGACTGCGGGATTTCGCGCAGCGATTGCGCGTCCTTGGTCAGCGTGACCGCGCGCGCGGCATACGACCCCGACCCTTCCGTCGTGGCGCTGCGCACGCCCAGGCCATCCACTGTCACGGCGTCCAGCATGGTGGCGCCGTCGCCCTTTATGGGCGCGGGCACCAGGACATAGCCCACCGAAGTCTGGCTGGCCCGGTAGCCTGTGCCGCGCAGCAGGATGTCGAAGCCTTCGGCCACGCCGTAGCTGCCCCGCAAGCCTTGCGTATTCAGGCCGGACAGCGTGCGCACGTCGATCACGATGTCCGCCCCCGATTGCTGCGCGTATCGGCTCAAGGCAGGGGCCAGCGGCCCTGCCGGAATGTCGTACTGCGTGGCGGCCATGGTTGCGGGCTGGGCCCTGGCCGACACCGGTTCCATGAGTGTTAACGCGGCGGCCACGGCAAATGGCAGGTGACGGGCCAAGGGAAAGGAAAGTGTCCGGGTGCAGAAGCGCGCGCCGCCGGGGCGGGGGAAAGCCATGGTATCGAGTCCTGTTCGTGTGTTCTCTTTGTTTGACGAGCGAGAATCCCGAACTGGAACCAGCACTACAAACTTTTTTGATCGTCACCGGGGGGCATCACCATCCCCGGCCGGCGGCATGTCCACCCTGACCCACCACGGCGTGAACGTCCGGACGCGCAGCCCGGACAGGTTCGCCGCCAGCAACTGCAACGCGCGGTCGCTGTCGTCCAGCGGCAGCACGGCGGAGATCCGGATGTGGCCGATGGACGCCACGTCATAGTCGATATGCCCCGGCCGATGGCGGCTCAAAATATCCAGCACCTCGGCCAGCGGCCGGTCATCGGCAAACAGCCGATGCTGCTTCCACGCATCTTCCACGCTGCGCGCGTCTACCGCAGTGACGGGCCCGACGCCATCTGGCCGGATCCGCACGGCCTGCCCGGCCTGCACCAGCGTCGCGTCGGCCGTGCTGGCGCGGCGCTGGTCCGTCGTCTGCACGCTGACCTTCGATTCCAGCACCGTCAGCACCGTAGACGACGCCTCACGGCTGACGACAAAACGCGTGCCGACCGCCATCATGCTGCCGTCGCGCGTTTCGATCAG
>CAJYKY010000301.1 GCA_913775005.1 uncultured Achromobacter sp. | reverse complement strand
ATCGGGCGAAACGGTGGAAAAGGGCAGCCGCAGGCGGGCGAGGAGTTCTTTGCGGTAACGCGAACTGGAAGCGAGGATCAGGCTAGGCGGAAAAGGCATGCGTGGTTTGACGTATTAGCGTAAGTCGCAGTATTATCTAACGTTTTGCGGGATTTTTGCAGGGCAGGGTAAAAGCTGGGTGAATAACCCGGGGCGCTGGGTGAATAGCCCGGGGCGCTGGGTGAATAGCCCGGGGCAAATACCCGAGGCAAATGCATAAGCATTGCGAAATGCCATGGCAGCAGCCAAAGCCCTAAGCGAAACTTTCGCAGATGCAAAGGATTCATCATTAAGCGCATCGATGCATTCGCATTTGCCCACAGTGGCAAGGAAGCGCAAGGCACCATACCTCTTGTGCGGTTTACGCGCGCGGTTGACGGGTTACCCGAACAGCCGCTGGGCGATGCCGGGCTTGTGACGTGGTCCGTGCGGGGTGAGATCGGCAAATCCGGCTTGTTGCTGGGGCGGCCTTTGCTGCACGTTCATGTGCAGGCGAACCCGGTGCTCGTGTGCCAGCGGTGCAATGCGCCGTTTGTGTACCCGATCGACAGCGAAGTCCTTTTGCAGCTGGTTAAGTCCGAAGCCGACCTCGATGACGGTTTTACCAACGGTGATCAAACCGATGGCTATGCCGACGAGGACGATGAAGACGAAGAAGGAAATGGTTTTGTGTCCAGCCAGCCTGAAAAGGTGGTGGGTTCACATCATTTTGATCTGCTGGCCCAGATCGAAGATGAGCTCATTCTGAGCGTTCCGTATGTGCCCAAGCATGAAGTATGCCCGGGCGCGCAGGCCAAAGTCAGCGAAGCTCCTGAAGAGCCCGCTGTCAAGCGTCCGTCGCCGTTTGCGGTGCTGGAACAACTGAAGCACAAAGATTGAGATCAACATCGGGCCGCATCGCGTACAATGCGCCCCGTTTCTAGGAGTCATCATGGCCGTTCAACAAAACAAGAAGTCCCCCTCCAAGCGCGGTATGCACCGTTCGCACGATTTTCTGGTTGCTCCGTCGACCGCCATCGAGCCGAACACCGGTGAAACGCACCTGCGTCACCACATCAGCCCCAACGGTTTCTACCGCGGCCGCAAGGTCCTGAAGACCAAGGCCGACGAATAAGGCCCCCGGGCCGAACTCGTACTCGGACCAATTCGGCTGAGCGCTGATCCCTGGCACCCGTGATACGCATCGCCATAGACTGTATGGGCGGAGACTTCGGTCTGCCCGTCACAATTCCGGCTGCGATCGAGTTCGCCCGGCAATTTCCGGATACCCGGCTGTTGCTGGTCGGGCTTCCCGACGCTATCGAAGCGGCGCTCTCCGAGCACCGCGACGTGGCGCGCGATCGTATGGAAATCGTGCCGGCTTCTGAAGTCGTCACCATGGACGACCCGGTCGAGGTCGCCCTGCGCCGCAAAAAAGACTCCTCCATGCGCCTGGCCGCCCAGTCCGTCAAGGATGGGCGCGCCGACGCCTGCGTTTCCGCGGGCAATACCGGCGCGTGGATGGCCATTTCACGCTACGTGCTCAAGACGCTGGACGGCATCGACCGCCCCGCGATCGCCACGTCCATTCCGAACCAGACGGGCCGCGCCACCACGGTGCTGGACCTCGGTGCGAATGTGGACTGCACGGCCGAGCACCTACTGCAATTCGCCATCATGGGCGCCGCGCTGTCGCAGGCGGTGGACCATCGTGAGAACCCCACTGTGGGCTTGCTCAACATCGGCGAAGAAGTCATCAAGGGCAATGAAGTCGTCAAGGAAGCGGCAGAGCTTCTGCGCGGCAGCCCCTTGAATTTCTACGGCAACGTGGAAGGCAATGACATCTTCAAGGGCACGGTCGACGTCGTCGTTTGCGACGGATTCGTCGGCAACGTCGTGCTCAAGTCCGTTGAAGGGCTGGCGAAGATGCTGTCCAGCATCATTCGCGAAGAGTTCAAACGCAACATCTTTACCCTGCTGGCTGGCGCCATCGCCAAGCCGGTGCTCAATCGTCTGCGCAACCGCGTCGACAACCGTCGCTATAACGGCGCCGCGTTGCTGGGCTTGCGTGGCGTGGTCATCAAGAGCCATGGTTCCGCGGATGTCTACGCCTACGGTTTTGCGTTGCAGCGAGCCCGCGAAGCCGTCGTGAGTAAACTGCTGGAGCGCACCGCTCAGACGGTCGCTCAGATTACCAAGCGCGTTCAATCCGAAGAGGGCGCCGCAGCGCCCTCGTCGAACGTGGCTGGGGACACCGCTTGATGGATACCGCAATGAAATATTCCGTGATCGCGGGCACCGGCAGCTTCCTGCCGGAACGCGTGGTTTCGAATGATGAACTGGCAGCGGAGCTGGCGACGCGTGACATCGCCACGTCCGATGAATGGATCGTCGAGCGCACGGGCATCCGTCAGCGCCACCTGGCCGAGCGTGGCGTCACGACCAGCCAGCTCGCCACCGAAGCATCGCGCCGCGCCTTGGCGGATGCGGGCGTTGACGCGTCCGAGATCGACCTTGTCATCGTGGCAACGTCGACCCCTGATTTCGTATTTCCCAGCACGGCTTGCCTGGTGCAGGCGAACCTGGGCGCCAAGGGTTCCGCCGCGTTCGACGTGCAAGCTGTGTGCAGCGGCTTCGTTTACGCGCTGACCACCGCCGACAGCTTCATCCGTGCCGGCCGTGCTCGCTGTGCGCTGGTCATCGGCGCTGAAGTGTTCTCGCGCATTCTCGACTGGAACGACCGCAGCACCTGCGTGCTGTTCGGCGACGGCGCGGGCGCCGTGGTGCTGAAGGCGTCCGACACGCCGGGCATTTTGGCCGCGCAATTGCACGCCGATGGCAGCCAGATGAAGATCCTGAGCGCCGCAGGCAACGTGGCCTATGGCGACGTGACGGGCGATCCGTTCCTGCGCATGGATGGCCAGGCGGTGTTCAAGCAGGCCGTCACGGTGCTGGATCGCTCGGCACGCGATACCTGCGCGGAAGCTGGCGTGGAATTGGCCGATGTCGATTGGCTGATCCCGCACCAGGCCAACGTGCGCATTCTGAATTTCCTGGCGCGCAAGCTTGCCGTGCCGGTGGAAAAAGTTGTCATCACCGTGGATAGCCACGCCAACACTTCTGCTGCCAGCGTGCCGCTGGCGCTGGACGCCGCGCGCCGTGATGGCCGCGTCAAGCCCGGTCAGCTGATTCTGATGCAGGGCGTGGGCGGCGGGTTCACCTGGGGCTCGGTCCTGGCCCGCATGTAAAGGCGCCTTGCTTGCGCGGCGC
>CAJYKY010000300.1 GCA_913775005.1 uncultured Achromobacter sp. | reverse complement strand
CCAATACCTGTACGTCAATGGCCGCTACGTGCGCGACCGCACGGTCAGCCACGCGCTGCGCTCGGCGTATGCCGACGTGCTGCACGGCGACCGTCAGCCCGCCTATGTGCTGTTCCTGGATATCGACCCGGCCGCCGTGGACGTGAACGTGCACCCGGCCAAGCACGAAGTCCGCTTTCGCGACAGCGGCGCGGTGCATCGCTTTGTGTCGCATGCGGTAGGCCAGACGTTGGCGCAGACGGGCGGCTCATCCGCCGTCATGCCTGCTGGACAGCACGGCGAGCAAAACGTCGCACAGCCTGCGGCGCAAACCCCCGAGCAGGACGGCGGCTTCGAAACCGTGGCACGGTCACATCAAGCGGGATCGGCGACATCAACGGGGTCTGGGCATGGCTCTGCCTCCGGCACTGGCATCGATACGGAAACCGGCACTGAATCCATCGCTGGGGCCAACGGTGCGCGTCACGCAGCGCCTGCGTCTGGCGATGCCTCCCCCTCGCAGCACAGCGCGCCCTACGGCTCGCCAAACGCCGGCGCGCATGCGGGGGCATCGCCCGCTGCCGCCACGCCGCGCCCGGGTTATTCGGGCAGCAACGCCACCTATGGCCTGCGCCCGTCCCCCGCGCCGCAGCGCCCGCATACGCAGGTGCCGTTCCGGCTGCATGCCGAACAACCGGCCGGCATCCCCGCCGCCGACTGGCAATCGCTGTACCGCCCGCTTACCGACGACACGGCCGCCAAGGTCACGCCCGTCAGCGAACCCCGGCCCGCCACCACGCTGCCCACCGACGAAGAACACCCGCTGGGCATGGCTTTGGCGCAGTTGCACGGCATCTACATCCTGGCGCAGAACCGCCGGGGCATGGTGCTGGTGGACATGCATGCCGCGCACGAACGCGTGGTGTATGAACAGCTCAAGCAGGCGCTGGATGCGCGCAGCCTGCCGCGCCAGGATCTGCTGGTGCCCGTGGTGTTTCACGCCCAGGAAAAGGACGTGGCCATCGTTGAAGAATTCGAAGAGCAACTGAGCGATCTGGGTTTCGAGATGCGCCCGTCCGGCCCGACTTCGATCGCTGTGCGTTCCGTGCCAGCCATCCTGGCGCGTGGCGACATCGAAACACTGGCCCGCGCCGTGTTGCGCGATCTGGGTGCGGTAGGCGTGTCGCGCCTGTTGACCGAGCAACGCAACGAGCTGCTGTCCACAATGGCCTGCCATGGTTCCGTGCGCGCGAACCGCAAGCTGACCGTGGAAGAAATGAACGGGCTGCTGCGGCAGATGGAGGCCACCGAGCGCGCCGACCAATGCAATCACGGGCGCCCGACCTGGGTCCAGTGGTCGGTTTCCGACCTGGACAAGCTTTTTCTGCGCGGACAATAGTTTGTCATCTTCCCTGTCCCTTCCCCGCTCGTCTGACGTATCCAGCCCAGCCGCCACGCTGCCCGTGATCTGCCTGGCCGGCCCCACGGCCGCAGGCAAAAGCGCGTCCACGCTGGCGCTGGCCGAACGCTGGCCCATGGAGATCATCAACGTCGATTCCGCCACCATCTACCGTGGCATGGACATCGGCACCGCCAAGCCCTCGCGCGAAGAACAGGCGCGGGTGCCGCAACATCTGCTCGACATCCTGGACCCCGCGCAGTCCTATTCGGCGGCAGAATTCCGTGCTGACGCGCTTCGGCTGATTGACGACATCCGCGCGCGCGGCCGCATCCCGCTATTGGCGGGCGGCACGATGATGTACTACAAGGCGCTGCGCGACGGGCTGGACGATCTGCCCCAGGCCGACCCGGCCTTACGTGCCGAGCTGGAAGCGCGTGCGGCCGTCGAAGGCTGGCCCGCGCTGCATGCCGAGCTGGCGGGGCTGGACCCCGTCACGGCGGCGCGGCTGGCGCCCAACGACAGCCAGCGCATCCAGCGCGCGCTGGAAATCTGCCGCCTGACCGGCCAACCGATGTCGGCGTTGTTGCAACGCGCATCGCGCAAGCCGGACGACGACGCCAACCGCTACCTGACCATCAGCCTGGAACCCTCGGAACGCAGCGCGCTGCACGCCCGTATCGAACAGCGCTTTGACGCCATGCTGGCCAACGGCCTGCTGGACGAAGTGCGCACGCTGCGCCAGCGGCCCGACCTGCACCCCGGCCTGCCATCCGTGCGCTGCGTGGGCTACCGGCAGATGTGGTCGCATCTGGACGGCGAGGTCGATCTGCCCACGGCCCGCGAACAAGGCATTGCCGCCACGCGGCAACTGGCCAAGCGTCAGATCACATGGCTGCGCGCGCAGCCCGACCGCGTGATCGTCGATTGCCTGGCGCCGGATGTCGTGGCGCAAACCATCGATGTAGTAGCGATGGCGCTGGCGCCAGTAGGTAAAAGCTGACGCTTCCCCGTTATCCCCAGCCATGAAAAAGCCCGCCAATTTTTTGGCGGGCTTTCTGTTGCTGGGCCATGCACAAGCCGCACGCTGGCGGCTTGCGGCTGATGCCGGTGGCCGATGCGGGCCGCTTACACCACGAAGGTCTGGGCCATGCCTTCCGTCTGCGGCACGATTTCGCCGATCTTGTTGACGGTTTCACCTTGCTCGCGCAGCGTGGCGGCAATGGCGTCAGCCTGGTCGGCGTCCACCACCAGCACCATGCCGATGCCGCAGTTGAAGACGCGGTGCATTTCGGTGTCTTCGACGCCGCCCTGCTCTTGCAGCCACTGGAACAGCTTGGGCATTTCCCAGCCGTCGCGGTGCAGCTTGGCGGACAGGCCGGCTTGCAGGATGCGCGGCACGTTGTCCAGCAGACCGCCGCCGGTGATGTGCGCCAGGCCCTTGATGCTGGTGCCGTGCTTGGCCAGCGCGGCCAGCACTTGCTTCACGTAGATGCGCGTGGGCGCCATCACGACGTCAACCAGGGGCTGGCCGTGGAAGTCGTCGGTGGGCTGGGCGCCTGCACGTTCGATGATCTTGCGCACCAGCGAGAAACCGTTCGAATGGACGCCGCTGGAGGCCAGGCCCAACACCACGTCGCCCGGCTTGATGGACTTGCCGTCGATGATGGCGGACTTTTCCACCGCGCCCACGGCAAAACCGGCCAGATCGTATTCGCCATCGGGGTACATGCCCGGCATTTCAGCGGTTTCACCGCCGATCAGCGCGCAGCCCGACAATTCGCAGCCCTTGGCAATGCCGCCCACCACCGACGCCGCCGTGTCCACCGAAAGCTTGCCGCAGGCGAAGTAGTCCAGGAAGAACAGGGGCTCGGCGCCCTGCACCAGGATGTCGTTCACGCTCATGGCAACCAGGTCGATGCCGACCGTGTCGTGGCGGTTCCACTCGAATGCCAGGCGCAGCTTGGTGCCCACGCCGTCGGTGCCCGAGACCAGCACGGGCTCGTTGTATTTCTTCGGCACTTCGAACAAGGCGCCAAAGCCGCCGATACCGGCCAGCACCCCGGGGCGCATGGTGCGCGCAGCGAGGGGTTTGATACGGTCGACCAGGGCGTCGCCTGCGTCGATGTCGACACCGGCATCGCGGTAGGTCAAGGGGGCTTTAGGTTGATTCGTCATGAGAAATGCCGTGGGGTATGTAACAATTGCTGGGATTTTGGTGGAACGCCCTGCATTTTACGATGTTGCGACGCTAAGCAGGGAGCGAACCCGCCGCGCGCAGGATCGCAGGGGGGAGCCGGTCCGGCCGGCCACAGGGAAAAAAGGGCGCAAACCCACGCCAGGCAAAGCCCTTGGGCGCGACACTATCCCCTCAGGTGGTTTAAAGTGTCGGGTTGGCCGGGTTGGATTTTGCCAGTTTCTGGCGGATAGCGCCCGGATCGGGCTTGCCCTGGCCCCCAGCTTGACCGTTTTTTGGCTTTTCCGGCAATTTCGGCATGTCTTCTACCGCCGTAAACAAGCCTGATCGATAACCTCTCATGAACCGCCAGCTGCTGCTCGACGTTCTTCCCGCGCCAGCGCCATCGCTGAACAACTACATCGCCGGTCCCAACGGGGAAGCGCTGGCGGCCGTGCGCGCGCTCAATCCGGGCCGTGCGCTGTATATCTGGGGCGCCGCCGGCTGCGGCCGCACGCATCTGCTGCGCGCACTGACCGCCCGCCCCGACGCCGTCTTTGTCGACCCGGCCAAGGGCGAAACCATGCTGCGCCGTCTGGCGGAGGCCGATTCCAAATCGCCCATGCCCAAGTTCGTGGCCGTGGACGACGTGCACCTGATGGACGACACGCGCCAGGCCGCGCTGTTTGCGCTGTACAACCGCTGGCGTGAATCGGCCGCCACGGGCCGCGCCTTTGCGCTGGCGCTGGCCGGTGACCGCGCCCCCAAGACAATGCCGCTGCGCGAAGACCTGCGCACGCGCCTGGGCTGGGACCTGGTGTTCCGCCTTGATCCGCTATCCGACGCTGACAAGCTGGCTGCGCTGTCCGCGCAAGCCGCCGAGCGCGGCATGCACCTGGCCCCTGAAATCATCAACTGGATGTTGATTCACCACGAACGCGACATCCGCAAACTGGCCGCGCTGATCGACGCGCTGGACCGCTATTCCCTGGCCACCGGCCGTCCCATCACCCTGCCTCTGCTACGGGCCATGCTCGCAGACCCTGATTCACAACGCACATGACCTCCCAACGTCTCGCCCTGTTCGACCTGGATCACACCCTGTTGCCGCTGGACAGCGACTATCAATGGGCCGACTATCTGGCACGCACGGGCCGCGCGGGAGACCCCGACGAAGCCCGTCGCAAGAACGACGACCTGATGGACCGCTACAACCGCGGCGAACTCACCGCCGAACAGGCCGCCGAGTTCATGCTGGGCCTGCTGGCGGCGCATTCGCCCTATGACCTGGCCGACTGGCATGAGGAATTCATGCGCGAAGTCATCCGCCCGTCCATCACCGCCGACGCGCGTGCGCTCGTGCAATCCCACCTGGACGCTGGCGACTTGTGCGCCATCGTCACGGCCACCAACCGCTTCGTCACCGCTCCCATTGCGCGCGCCTTCGGCGTGCCGCACCTGGTTGCCACCGACGCCGAATACCTGAACGGCCGCTACACCGGCCGCATCCTGGGTACGCCCAGCTTCAAGGAAGGCAAGGTGGTGCGCGTGAATGCATGGCTGTCCCACATGAGCCTGGGGCTTGCGGATTTTTCCGAATCGTTTTTCTATAGCGATTCGGTCAATGATGTGCCGCTGCTCGAAAAGGTGACCCGTCCGATCGCCGCCAACCCCAGCCCGACCCTGCGCAACATCGCAGAAGACCGTGGCTGGCAAGTGATCGACTTGTTCGACCACATGGAAGACTCGAAGTCCTAAATGATCACTGAAACCATAAAAAAATTCGTCGGCCGGTTGTTCGCGCCGGCAGCCCGGGGGCCGTTGCGCATCGAGCGCGACAAACACGGCATCGACCGCCGTAACGTTTCGCGCCACGCCATCAAGGTTTGCGAAGTCTTGCGCCAGCACGGCTATGACGCCTTTATCGTCGGCGGCGCCGTGCGCGACCTGATCGTGGGTCTGGAACCCAAAGACTTCGACGTGGCCACCAACGCCACGCCCGAACAGATCCGCCCGCTGTTTCGCCGCGCCCGCATCATCGGCCGCCGCTTCCAGCTGGTGCACGTCGTGTTCGGCCAGGAAATCATCGAAACCTCGACGTTCCGCGCACCTGCCTCGGAAGACCAGGAAACCGACGAGCACGGCCGCATCCTGCGCGACAACGTGTTCGGTTCGCAAGAAGAAGACGCCAAGCGCCGCGACTTCACGATGAACGCGCTGTACTACGACCCGCACAACGAGGAAGTCATCGACTACCACAATGGCGTGGCCGACCTGAAAAAGCGCCAGGTCCGCATCATTGGCGACCCGGTCAAGCGCTACCGCGAAGACCCGGTCCGCATGCTGCGCGCCGTGCGTTTCGCCGCCAAGCTCAATGGCACGATAGACCCGGCCACGCGCCAGCCGATCAGCACGATGGCCGAGCTGATCGAAAACGTACCGGCGTCGCGTCTGTTCGACGAAATGCTCAAGCTGCTGACTTGCGGCCACGCGATGGACTGCCTGCGCCAGCTGCGCGCCGACGGTCTGCACAACGGCCTGTTGCCGCTGCTGGACGTGGTGCTGGAACAGCCTGG
>CAJYKY010000299.1 GCA_913775005.1 uncultured Achromobacter sp. | reverse complement strand
GCTGGGCAAGGACTCGCATGCGGTGGAAGGGCTGTGGCAGGCGATGTATCAAGAAGCGCTGCTGCAAGGCCGCCAAGGCACGGTGATGCGCGCGATCAGCGCGCTGGACATCGCGCTGTGGGACCTGAACGCCAAGACGGCGGGTCTGCCGCTGCACAAGTTTCTGGGCGCGATGGAGCTGGAATCGGTGCCGGCCTATGCCAGCGGCGGTTACTACCTGGACGGCAAAACCCCGCAGCACCTGGGCGAGGAAATGGCCAGCTATGTGGAAAAGGGGTTTCGCGCCGTCAAGATGAAGACGGGCCGCCTGTCGCCGCGCGAAGAAGAGGCGCGCCTGAAGGCCGCGCGTGAGGCCGTTGGCCCCGATGTGGAATTGATGATGGACTGCAACAACGCCTGGCAGGACGTCACCCAGGCCATGCAATACATCCGCCGCTTCGAGCAGTACGACCCTTACTTCATTGAAGAGCCTTTCGGCCCGGATGATATCGACAGCCATGCCAAGCTGGCGCGCCTGACGCATCTGCCGATCGCCACCGCCGAAATCGGCTACGGCCGGTGGTATCACAAGGAGCTGCTGGACAAGGGCGCGGCCGGCATCTTGCAAACGGACGCGGCCGTCTGCGGCGGCATCACCGAATGGAAACGCATTGCCGCCACCGCCGCCAGCTACGGCGTGGTGGTATGCCCGCATTGGTTCCACGACGTGCACGCGCCGCTGGTCGCAGCGACGCCGAACGCGCGTTACGTCGAATTCTTCTGGGACGACCAGGTGCTGAACTTCCGCAAGCTGGTGGATCGCCAACTGACCCACAAGCAGGGCCGCGTGGTGCTGCACCAGGAACCGGGGCTGGGCTTCGGCTTTGATGAACGCATGGTCGAGCGCTACGGCAAGTGGACCCGCGTTGCCCGTTGACACGGGCGGCGCTAGCTTGATGCCGGCGTAGATAAGGAGGGCGGTATCCCGGCCGCGTCAGACGGCCGGATGCCGCAGAAGCAGGCAGTGCAGTGCTTCCATCAATAGCGGTCGGCCACAGACGCCGGCGCAAGGAGACAACAATGCAACGCAGGCAATTCATGACCGGCGCCGCGGCGCTGGGGGTGGGCTTGGTCCTGCCCGTCGCGGCGCGGGCGCAAGACATGCCCTCAGGGCCGGTAAAGATCGTGGTCGGATTTCCGGCCGGCGGCGGCACCGATGTGCTGGCCCGTCTGCTGGGACAGAAGCTCGGCGTGATGTGGAACATTCCCGTCATCGTGGAAAACCGGGCAGGGGCAGCAGGCATTATCGCGGCCGAGCAGGTGGCGCGCCAGCCCAACGATGGCAACACCTTGTTGATGGCACATGTGAACAGCCACGGCATCGCGCCGGGCCTGCAACCCAAGCTGGCGTATTCGGTCGAGCGCGATTTCTCGCCCATCGCGCTGGTGGGCAAGACACCCACCATCTTGATCGGCGGCGCAACGCAGCCGGCGAAGACGTTGCCGGAACTGGTCGCGCTGTGCCGCGCGCAGCCGGGCAAGATCGTGTTCGGCTCGGCCGGTGCAGGGTCCGCCCAGCATCTTGCGTTGGAAATCTTCAAGGCGCGTGCGCAGATCGATGTGTTGCATGTGCCGTACAAAGGGTCCGCTCCGCTGATGAACGATCTGCTGGGCGGCCATGTGCAGTATTGCTTTGAAGGCATGACCACCGCCACGCCGCTATTGCAGTCCGGCAAGGTGATCGCGTTGGCGCAGACCTTGCAAACGCGTTCCAAGAGCCAGCCCGACGTCCCGACGGTGGCCGAACAGGGCTACCCCGGGTTCGAAGCCAGCATCTGGTTTGGCATGGTGGGGCCGGGCAAGATGCCGGCCGCCATGGTTCAGCGCATGAACCGGGATATCGATCAGGTCCTGGCGATGGCGGATGTGCAGGAAAAGCTGGCGCAGGTGGGGGCGGAAGACGGTGGCGGCAGCGTGCAGCGGTTTGCGCAGTTCATGTCCGACGAACAGAACAAGTACACCAAGACCATCAAGGACGCGAAGATTGTGGTGGAGCGCTGACCGGATCCACCCAGCCCGCCATCGCCGAAATCGAGCGGGCCTTTTCGCGTAGCAGGCGCGCGGTGTCGGATTCCAGCTCGTCGTTGATCGCGCCCACCGGCCCCATCAAGGTGATGGCGGCGGTCATTTCGCCCAGCATGTCGAAGATGGGGGCCGACAGCGACGTGAAATGCGGCAGCAACGCGTGGCGGCAGCGGCTGATGTGGTGCGCGTGGACTTCGTCGCGGATCGCCTGCACGTCTTTCAACGTATAGGAATTGCCGGGCGCGCCGCCGTGGCTTTCCGGCACGGCTGACGACAGCTCCTGCGCCAGCAGGTCGCGCGTCAGGGCGTCGGGTAGATGGGCCAGAAAATTGCGGCCTAGCGCAGAGGACAGCAAGGGCATCACGGTGCCCACGCGCAATTCCAACAGCGGGCGGCTGCGGCTGCCTTCCACGCGGTAGACGATGGTCGGCCCCTTGTTGCCCCATACGCCCAGGAACACCGTGTGCCCGGTGATTGCAGCCACTTCGGCCATGATCGGGCGCGCCGTGGCGAATACGTCGAACTGCTCCAGCGCCGCCAGCCCCAGCCGCAAGGCATACGGCCCCAAGCCGTAATGGCCGGTGTCTGCATGCTGCTGCACCACGCCCACTTTCTGGAAGCTCACCAGGTAGTAGTGCACGTTGGGCACGGTCAATTCACAGGCGTCCGCGATTTCCTTTAGCGGCAGCGGCCGGCCGGTCTTGCGGATCACGTCCAGGATCCGGAACCCCACTTCAATCGACTGAATGCCTCGGCGCGCCGTGGCGGGCGCCTTGTCCGCGTTCTGTTCAACCTTGCCGGCGGGCCTTGCCATTACTGCCTCCAGGATGTGTTTGGCGGCAGTGTAGCAGTGGCGCAGTCACGCTTGCGGCCCGCGCCACGCCGCGCCAATCACGCATTTCCGGGTTTCCCCCAGCTTTGAAGTGGCGCCTCGAAGGTTTGATAATAGTTAATGCATACAGCAGTATCAATTAAAAACGTCAGGGGAAAGGACGCATGGAAGCGAATGTTGCAATGCCGCAGGTGGCCGCCGGGCCCACGCTAAGCAGGAAGGAAGAACGTCAGGTCGTCGTAGCCTCCACCTTGGGCACCTTGTTCGAGTGGTACGACTTTTTCATCTACGGGACGCTGGCCGTCTTCATGAGCCAGGTCCTGTTCCCGCAGGACAACCCCACCGTTGCGCTGCTGGCTGCGCTGGGCGCGCTGGCCGTGGGTTTCATCATCCGCCCGCTGGGCGCGGTGCTGTTCGGCTACCTGGGTGACAAGTGGGGGCGCAAGTACACCTTCCTGATCACCGTGGTGATGATGGGCGGGGCCACCGTGCTGATCGGCTGCCTGCCCACGTATGAGTCGGCGGGGCATCTGTCGTGGATCCTGCTGCTGACGCTGCGTGTGGTGCAGGGCCTGGCCGTGGGCGGCGAATATGGCGGCGCCGTGATCTACGTGGCCGAACACTGCGAACCCAAGCGGCGCGGCCTGTTGACGGGGTGGATCCAGATCACCTCGTCCGCCGGGCTGATCCTGTCGCTGGTCGTTATCCTGTGCACGCAGGCCGCCATGAGCGCCGAAGACTTTCGTCAGTGGGGCTGGCGCTTGCCCTTCATCCTGTCGATCGTGATGCTGGCCATTTCGATCTACGTGCGCGCCAAACTGCATGAATCGCCCGTCTTCACGCGCATGAAGCAGCAGAACCGCCTGTCGAAGAACCCCATCAAGGAAACGTTCGGCCAATGGTCCAGCCTGCGTCTGGTGCTGCTGGCGCTGATCGGTGTAACGGCTGGCCAGGGCGCCACCTACTTCACCGGCCAGTTCTACGTGATGATCTTCTTGCAGCAGGCGGTGCAGCTGGACCAGACCAGCGTCTATACGCTGATCCTGATCGGCTTCATCATCGGCGCGCCCACCTTCGTGTTGTTCGGCTGGTTGTCCGACCGCATCGGCCGCAAGTGGATCATGATGGCGGGCCTGTTCATTGCCGCCATCGGCTATCACTCGATGTTCGACGTGTTGCTCAAGGCTGGCAACCCGGCGTTGGCGGCGGCCATGCAAAGCACGCCGGTGCGCGTGCATGCGGACACCAGCGGCGGCGCGTGCGACTTCGGCTTGCAGGCCGCCATGATCGGCAGTCATGCCGACCATAAAAAGGTATGCGTGCAGGCTAAGAAATTTTTGGTCGGCAAGGGCATCAACTTTGAATACGCCGCGCCCCTGGCCGGCCAGGAGATCGCAATGAGCGTTGGCGGCGTCACCGTCAACGGCTTTGACCGCGCCGCCTATGCCAAGGCCCTGGCCACTGCCGGCTACCCCGACCGCGCCGACCCGGCCCGCGTCGACCGCGCCACCATCATCCTGATCCTGGTGTTGATGACGGCCGTCGTCGCCATGGTTTACGGCCCCGTCGCCTCGTACCTGGTGGAACTGTTCCCTGCCCGCATCCGTTACACCGCGCTATCCTTCCCGTATCACATCGGCGCCGGCATCTTCGGCGGCATCGTGCCCTTTACCGCCACCTACCTGGCGCAGGCCAGCGGCAATATCTTTGGCGGTTTGATGTACCCCGTCGTGGTCATGGTGATCGTCGGCATCATCGGCAGCCTGTTCCTGCCGAATACCCGCGCCCAAGCCATCGATGAAGACCCTACTCACTAAGCTCGCGAGGAGAGACATGTCTGTGCATAAGCAATTCAAAGCCGCCGTCATCCAGGCCGCGTCCATCCCCACCGACAGCGTGGCCTGCGCCAACAAGGCCGCAACGCTGATCCGCCAGGCGGCCGAGCAGGGCGCCCGGGTGCTGGTATTTCCCGAAGCCTTCCTGGGCGGTTACCCCAAAGGCAATTCGTTTGGCGCGCCCATCGGCGTCCGCAAGCCCGAAGGCCGCGACGCCTTCGCCCGCTACCACGAGCAGGCCATCCGGCTGGACGGCGAAGAAGTGGGCATCGTGGCTCAGGCGGCCGCCGACACCGACAGCTTCGTGGTCATGGGCTGCATCGAGGCCGACGGCGGCACGTTGTACTGCACGGTGCTGTATTTCAACGGCGCAGACGGGCTGGTGGGCAAGCACCGCAAGCTCATGCCCACGGCGGGTGAACGGCTGATTTGGGGATTT
>CAJYKY010000298.1 GCA_913775005.1 uncultured Achromobacter sp. | reverse complement strand
GTCTAACCTCGGATTTGCGCGCGATGCATGGGGGCCGCTTATTGCTTGGCAGCAGCCGCGGCACCGCCGGCCGCGGCCACCTTGGGCTCGTTCACGGGCGTCACGCTGACTTTCTGGCCGGGCACGGCGGCGCTGACGCCGCCCACGATGACACGGTCGCCCGCTGCCAGCCCATCGGTGATGTGCCAGTCCGAGCCGCGCATCGTGCCGGTCTGCACGGCGCGGGATTCCACCACGTCGTCCTTACCCACCAGCATCACCTGCGGCTTGCCATCCGTGCTGCGCGTGACGGCGCGTTGCGGCACCAGGATGGCGTCCGGGTCCACGCCCTGCTGCGTGTGCACGCGCACATACATGCCGGGCAGCAACAGCACATCCGGGTTGGCGAATTCGCCCCGCACCGACACCTGGCCGGTGCCACGATCCACGGCAATATCCGAGAACAACAGACGGCCGCTGCGCTTTTGGTCGGTGCCGTCGATGCGGATGGCGATGCTGCCGCCTTCGGCTTCACCGAGGCTGCCGTTCTGCATGGCGGCGCGCATGCGCAGCATGTCAGCCACGGGCTGGGTGAAGTCGACGTAGATCGGGTCCAGTTGCTGGATCTTGGCCATGACGGTGGCTTCGTTCTGGCCGACCAGCGCGCCTTCGGTCACTTGCGCGCGGCCGATGCGGCCCGAGATCGGCGCCTTGACGGTGGCGTAGTCCAGATTCAGCTGCGCCGTTTCCACATCCGCCTGCGCCGAGCGGCGCGCGGCCTGCGCGCTTTTCAGCGTGGCCGTGGCCGTGTCGAAATCCTGTTGGCTGACGGCTTCGATCTTCACCAGCGGCGTGTAGCGTTTCAGGATGGCTTGCGCGTCGGACACGGCGGCGTCGGCCTTGGCCAGTTCGCCCTGCGCGCGCGATAGCGCCGCCTTGAACGGCGCCGGGTCGATGCGGAACAGCACGTCGCCCGCCTTTACGTCCGCGCCTTCCTCGAAATTGCGGCTAAGCACGATGCCGGCCACGCGGGCGCGAACTTCAGCCACGCGTACGGGTTCGACACGGCCGGGCAGATCGCTGGCCAGCGCAAAGCGCTGCGGCTGCACCGCCAGCACCTGGACTTCGCGAGGCGCTTGTTCCGCGCCCTGCGCTTGGGCGTTGCCGCCCTTGTCGCCGCAGCCGGCCAGTGCCAACGCAGCGGCCAATGCCGCCGCTACCGTGCTGATGCGCGCCATGTTTGCCGCCGTCTGGGGCATGCGCCGTTGTTGTTGTTTCTTCATTTTGTAACCTCGCGCCCCGTGGCACATTCATACACAAGGCGACGATGCTACCTTAACGATTGATTTGAATCAATATTGATTCATTTGATTTTGTGAAGATCAAGCAAATCGCTTCACAAGCTTTTACTTGTCAAAACGACGAAAGTTTGTACAAACTGAATCGCACGTGATCCAATACTCGGCAAATGGGGATCTCACACACATACAAACAGGGGCAGTGATGTCTGACGAGGCAGGGCACGAACGCTTTTTGGTTGCGTTGGCGCTGGCAATGGTGGACCACCCGCGCGCGACGTTGCAGGAATTGGCCAAGGCCGTCGGGGTCAGCAAAGCGACGCTGTATCGCTTCTGTCAGACGCGGGACCAGCTGGTCCTGCGGCTTACCACGCACTGCGCGCACGTCATGAAAAAGGCATTGGCCGATTCGCATCTGGACACGGCCCCGCCCCGCCAGGCGCTGCGCAACCTGATCGACCAGAACCTGGCGCACAAGGAATTGACGGCCTTCCTGATGTACAACTGGAAGCCCGACAACGAGCAGCAGCCCGACATCATGAACAGCTGGTCGGGCTACCAGGAATCACTGGATGCGTTTTTTCTGCGCGGGCAACGTGAAGGCGCGTTCCGCGTAGACATGACGGCGGCCGCGTTGACGGAAATGCTGTTCGGCGTGCTGACCAGCATGGTCGACGCCGAACGCCGGGGACGCGTCGCCCGGCTGGGCATCGCGTCCTTGGTCGAGCAGATGATGCTGCACGGCATTGCGACCGAGCCAGCCCGGGCGCCCGCTTAACAAGCAAGGCAGCCAGCGGGCCAAGCCCGCCCATCCCTTACGCAGCGGCCACCGGACGCCCGAAGAACGGGTAGTTCGGATCGTTATAGCCGGGGCTGGACGCGTGGCCCGGCGTTACCCAGCCGTCCACAATGCCTTCATCTTCGGCGGTGATCTTCACGTCCAGCGCTGCGTAGTAATCGTCCATTTGCGCCAAGGTGCGCGGGCCGGCGATCACGCTCGTGATAACCGGGTTGGCCAGCACCCATGCGGTCGCAAAGTGGCCGGGCAACACGCCGCGCGCGGCGCTGTGCTGCACCAGCTGCTGCGCGATCTGCAAAGACTCTTCGCGGAACTCGGTGGCCAGGATACGGCGGTCGCCGCGCCCTGCGCGCGTGTCGGCGGCCGGCGCCTGACCTGGCAGGTACTTGCCCGTCAACACGCCGCGCGCGATCGGGCTGTACGGCACGACGCCCAAGCCGTAATGCTTGCAGGCCGGCAGAATTTCAACTTCAGGCCCACGGTTCAGCATGTTGTAGTACGGCTGGCACACGACCGGTTGCGGCACGCCCATCTTTTCGCAAAGACGCATCACTTCAGCAATGCGCCACCCCCGGAAGTTCGACAGGCCAAAGCTGCGCAGTTTGCCTGCGCGGATCAGGTCGCCCAGCGCCCACAACGCCTCTTCCAGATTCTCTTCGTGGTAGTCACGATGCAGGTACAGGATGTCCATGAAATCCGTACCCATGCGTGCCAGGCTTTGCTCGACGCCGCGCATCAACCATTGGCGCGAGTAATGCGCCTGATTGGGGCCCTTGCCCACGGGGTTGCCGATCTTGCTGGCCAGCACCCAGTCGTGGCGCTGCCCTTGCAGCAGCTTGCCCACCACCTCTTCGGAACGGCCGTCGTTATAAACGTCGGCCGTGTCGATGAAGTTCACGCCATGATCACGCGCCGATGCGACGATGCGAGCGGCTTCATCGTCGGGCGTCTGTTCCCCGAACATCATGGTGCCCAGACATAGCGGCGACACACGAAGGTTGCTGGTTCCAAGTCGGCGGTAATTCATGACGTGATTCCTCAAGCGGATGGCAAGGCGTTCGATCTTACTCCCGCGGCGCGTCGACGGCGGCCAGAATCTTGCCGAACAGCGCATCCGCATGCGCGGAGTTCAGCCAGCGCACAATCACGACCATCTTGCGCTCAGGTTCCACCCAGGTGAAGGAACTGCCCGCGCCTACGCCGAAGAAGCTGGACGCCGGCACGCTGGGAAACACACGCCCTTCGTGGTTCAGCCAGATCAGATAGCCGTAGTACGGCGCAATGGCGCAGGGTGTGCGCATGGCGGCAATCCATTCACGCGACAGGATCTGCTTGCCATTGGCCTGGCCGTCGTTCAGCAGCATCTGGCCGATCAAGGCCTGATCGCGCGCGCTGATGGACATGCCGCCGCCCCAGTGCGAGCCGCCCGGCACGGACGGCATGCGCTGGCCGTCGATCTCGACCCACGCGGTGTCATAGCCCACCCACTGCCAGTCTTCGCTGGCGCCGATGGGCCGCGTGATGGCTTCGCGGAACACATCAGGCAGGGGTTTGCGGAACAGATGCAGCAGCGCATACGACAGCTGATTGATGCGCACATCGTTGTATTCCCAGTACGTGCCGGGGCGCTGCAAAGGGCGCGCATCGCCTTTCTTGCCGTCGGGCGGCACGCCGAAGGTCACGGCGCGATAGCGGTCCGCCTGATCCGACACGCCAAACCGCTCGCCTTCCCATTCGCTCGTCTGCTGCAACAGGTGACGCCACGTGATGTCGGCATTCTGGCCTTCATCAAAGCCGATACCCGGCACGCGCTTGCCCACCGGTTCGTCCACGTCGGGCAACAGGCCGCGGTCATGCGCCACGCCCGCCAGAATGGCCAGGTACAGCTTGGCCACGCTGAAGGTCAAGTCGGCGCGTTCGGGCTCGCCCCATTCGGCCACCGTCTTGCCATCCACCACTACTACGCCCGACACGGGGCCGCGATCATGGATGGGACCCAGCAGGCGGTTCCAGGGCGGCGGGTCATTCAGGTGCACGCCAAAGTTGCCCTTGACGCTGCGGTCCCAGGTGGATTCGTGTTCGTTGGCGAACTGGATCGCCTGCTGCATCATACTGTTCATGGGTCCCTCGTTGTTGTGTGTATGGTCAGCGG
>CAJYKY010000297.1 GCA_913775005.1 uncultured Achromobacter sp. | reverse complement strand
GTCCTGGATGCTGAGCTGTTCTTCGGTCAACAACATGTTTGGGTCTCCTCGATGGGCGGTGGCTGACAGGCGCCGGGTGGGCGCCGCCTGCTCTGATCTTGCCGGCGTGTCCGGTTCACGGACGCGGTGCGGAATCGAGAATACACCGGCTGCCCGCTGCCGCGAATCGCTTGCCTGATGGTCACATAGAACTTATGAAGTTGCGTGAATCTAAATGTTCGCCTTATCATGCAACATCGAAAGTATCTTGATGAATATCCAGCGAGGTTTTGAATGATCTACGACGCCCTCATCGTGGGCGGCAGCTTTGCCGGCCTGTCCGCCGCCATGCAACTAGCCCGCGCCCGGCGGCGCGTGCTGCTCATCGACGCGGGCCAACCGCGCAACCGGTTTGCGGCGCATTCGCACGGGTTTCTGGGGCAGGACGGCAAGTCCCCGCAAGCCATCGTGCAAGTGGCGCGCGATCAGCTGGCGCACTATCCCACGGTGAGCTTCCTGGACGGTCAGGCCGTGAACGCCAGCGCCCAGGCTGGCACGCTGCGCATCACCATGGCGGGCGGGCAAACGGTGCAGGGCCAGCGTTTGATCCTGGCTACCGGGCTGCGGGATGCCTTGCCCGCCCTGCCCGGCTTGCAGGAACGCTGGGGCAAGACCGTGCTGCATTGCCCGTACTGCCATGGCTACGAAGTCGCCGGCAGCCCGTTGGGGGTAATGGCCGCGCACCCGCTGTCGGCGCATCAGGCGATGCTGCTACCCGATTGGGGGCCGACCACCTACTTCACGCAGGGCGAATTTGAACCGGACGACGAGCAGGCGGCCGTGCTGCAAAAACGCGGCGTGCGCATCGAGCGCAGCCCCATCGTGGAATTGATGGGAACCGCGCCGTCGTTGGACGCCGTCAAACTGGCAGACGGACGCCGCATGGCGATCCACGCGCTGTTTGTCGCCGCGCGGACGCACATGGCCAGCCCGCTGGCGATGCAGCTAGGTTGCGCGTTCAACGAGGGGCCGCTGGGGCCGGTGATTCACGTCGATGAGTTCAGGCAGACGAGCGTGCCCAACGTCTATGCGGCGGGCGACGCCGCCATTCCGATGAGCAATGCCACACTGGCCAGCGCCTCGGGCGTGATGGCGGGCGTGTGCGTGCATCGCTCTTTGGTCATGGCATAGCGTTCTTGAAGAACGCCGTCACTTTCGCGTTGAAGTCCTGGTGGAATTGCGCGCGGTCGAAGCCCGCGGCATCCTGGCAGATCGCGGGCAAGGCCTCGGCCTGGGATGACGAGCATGGCGCCAGGAAAGCAAAATGCCCGGCGCCGTTCACCGGCTGGAAATCCAGCAAGGCGGGCGGCGCGGGTTGTGGCTGCGGACTCAGCCCCTCCCGCACCGCTTCCACGCTGGCCGGCGTCACTCCATCCCCGCCCAGCGCCGACGCCCATAGCTGCACCGGCACTTTCACTGCCTTCAACGCCTCACCCGGAAAGGCATTCAACGGATCGGCAACCACTACAGCCTTGACGCGTTCGTCGGACACATAAGGCTGCTGCGCAATCTTGCCACTGGCGATGTCGCGGCACATCGGCAGCGTGGGCGCATCCTGGCAGATGCCCAGCCCAGCCGAGAAGTCAGGCTTGCCGCCCGCCAGCACCAGCGCCGTGTACCCGCCGCGCGAAAAACCAAACACGCCAATCCGCGCCACATCCACCTGCGCCTTCTGCGGCCATGCGCCGGTCATGTAGTCGATCAAGCGCCGCATTTCCCGGGGCCGCGTCGAAAAGATCGACAAGTACCCTTGCCGCGACCGATCCTGCGCGTTGTCGCCCACGTGATTGATGGCAGCCACCACAAAGCCCGCGTCGGCCAGGGCGGCGGCGGTGTCGTGATGGCTCAGGAACGACCCGGCTGACCCGTGCGACAACACGATCAGCGGATGCCGCCCTTCAGGCACCGGGCAATTCAAGACACCGGGTATCGTCGCGCTGCCCATCTTGATATCCGCCGCAGGCGCCGCGCACGGATACCAGATCGCGCCGGTCAAGCCCGGGCCATTCATGTCCATGGGCAAGTTCAGGCGCTGGACGCCGGCGGCGTTTGCGGAGCCCGCAATGCCGGCTGCCGACAGCACGGCCAGTGCAAAAACACGATTGCGCGCCAGGCGCGACAAGGCAGTCAAGCAAGAAGAACGCATCAGCATATCGAAGGCAATCAACGGGAAGCCTGACATGCTAACTGCGAACGGCCATGACGACGCGCCTGCGATGCGCCGTCATGGCCGTTGCCGAAGGTCTGTCTGCGGGTTGCAGCCTTACCTCACCTTGCCCTCCTTCCACGCCGACAGCAGCTTGTCATAGGCAATCGTCTCGCCCTTGGGCTTTTCATTGGCCAGCTTCTTCCACGGCGCGTGCTGGTCCGACAGCCACTTGCTGGGGTCGCTCTTCGGATTCAGCTTGGGTGCGCATTGCGCCATGCCTGCGCGTTCCAGGCGCGCCATCACCTGGTCCATTTCGTTGGCCAGGTTGTCCATCGCGGCCTGCGGGGTCTTTTCGCCCGTGACGGCGGTGGCCACGTTCTTCCACCACAGTTGCGCCAGCTTGGGGTAGTCGGGCACGTTGTTGCCGGTGGGCGTCCAGGCCACGCGTGCCGGGCTGCGGTAGAACTCGATCAGGCCGCCGTAGTTGGCCGCGTTCTTGGTGAAGAACTCGCTGTTGATGTCGCTGTCGCGAATGAAGGTCAGCCCGGTAATGGACTTTTTCAGCGATACCGATTTAGACGTGACGAACTGCGCATACAGCCAGGCCGCCGCCATCTTGTCCGGGTTGGTGGACTTGAAGAACGTCCATGAGCCCACATCCTGGTAGCCGTTCTGCATGCCGTCCTTCCAGTACGGCCCATAGGGCGACGGCGCCATGCGCCACTTTGGCGTGCCGTCATCGTTGACGACGGGCAGGCCCTTCTTGGTCATGTCGGCGGTGAACGCCGTGTACCAGAAGATCTGCTGGGCGATCTGGCCTTGGGCCGGCACGGGGCCGGATTCCGAGAACGTCATGCCCATCGCCTGCTGCGGCGCGTACTTCTTCATCCAGTCGATGTACTTGGTGAGCGCATAGACGGCCGCCGGC
>CAJYKY010000296.1 GCA_913775005.1 uncultured Achromobacter sp. | reverse complement strand
AAGGGCACGTTGTTCGGTTCCACGTTGGTCACCAGGCCGGCAGCCTTGGCGGCAGCCAGTTCGGCTTGCACCTGGGCGCGGGTCGGGCCTTCATAGGGCGTGCCGTAAACGCCTTGGAACGGTACGTTGTTGGGTTCGATGTTTTGCGAGGCGTAGGCGCCGGCGCTCAGCGCGGCTAGCGACAACATCAATGCGGTAGCGAGGGTCTTCTTCATGGTAAATCTCCGATTTCAAGAGCCTGGGAGGCGAATCCGGCGGCCCATCCGTCGTGGTTCGTTGCTGTTTCCCGATGACTGAATTCTGCGCCGATCAGAGATAGGGATAAACCCGGATATCCGTAAAAGATATTTCCATGAATGGAAGAATAAAGTTCGATTTAGTCGATAGTCACAGTTTATGGAATCATTAGGCCCTTACCCGTCCCCCGGAGGCGCATGGAAAAGGTCCACTTGAAGGTCCAATTAGGCGGCGAAATGGCGACGCTGCTAATTACGCTGTACGCCAAAGCCGAAGACAGCCGCCTGCCGGATTCGGTGTTGCAAGACCGCCACGCGGCGGCGGCGGTGGCACGCATCGATCACGATTTTTCCGCCTTGCGCATGCCGCGCGACATGATGGTCGGGCTGGCCTTGCGCGCGCATACGCTGGATGGGTGGGTGCGCGAATTCATCGAATTGCATAGGGCCGCGACGGTGCTGCATCTGGGTTGCGGCCTGGATACCCGGGTGCAGCGCATCGATCCGCCGCGCGAGGTGGCGTGGTTCGATGTGGACTATCCCGAGGTCATCGCGCTGCGCCGCAAGCTGTATCCGCCGCGCCAGGGGTACGAAATGATCGGTACGCCGCTGTCGGATCTGGGCTGGCTGTCGCAGATACCTACCGACAAGCCGACGTTGGTGGTGGCCGAAGGCTTGTTTTTGTACCTGCGCGAGACCGACGTATTGCAACTGCTGCGCACGATCACCACGCAATTTCCCTCGGGCGAAATCGTGTTCGACGCCTATAGCCGGCTGGGTTTGGCGCTGGCCTCGCGCAACCGGATGTTCCGCGCGACGGGCGCCATCATGCGCTGGAGTCTGGCGCATCCGCAGGAGCTGGAGGCGCTGGTGCCTGGCATGCGTTTGCGCGCCGAACAATGGGTGCATGTCGAGGGTGACCGCCAGCAGCGGGCCAGGTTCAGTTGGCGGGCGCGCGCGGCGGTGTGGTTGATGCGCCGCTTTCCGCCGCTGAGAGGCGTCGCGCGCTTAGTGCGTTACCGTTACTAGCCGGCGCAGGCCGCGCCGGCCGCGCAGGCGGCAAACGTCAGTAATGCGGCGGCAGTTCGTCGCGCAGGCTGCGAAACGGCGCGGCGCCTTCGGGCGCCTGCTGACGCAGGTCCGCCACTTCGCGTTGCAGCCGGTCGATCTGCTGTTGCTGGCGGACGATGATCTGGTTCAACTGTTCCAGTAGATCGTCCGAAAAGCTGGCCTTCACTTCCAGTTCCAGCAGGCGGCGTTCAATGTCTTGCAAGGGTTCCATGGCCGCTATTAGAACCTATTCCCGCGGGGGATTTCCAATGGCGATGGGCAGGTCAATGTGGGGTTTAGGGAGATCGGTTTGACGCAGAAGGCGCGGCGGGGCAAGGCGGGGGCAGGGCGCAGCGAGGGGCAACATGGCGCAGGGCTGGCACGCGGCCGGGATGGCTGGAGGACGACATGGACGGCGGGCTTGGCGGCCGGCCTGGCGGCAGGCTTTAGTCCTGCCGTGCTGGCGCAGCCGGACGAATCCACGCTCGCGCCCGTGGTCGTGACTGGCACACGGCTCGGTACGTCCGTGCTGGATACCCCCGCCTCGGTCGATGTCGTGGACGGCGCGTCGATGCGCTGGGGTCAGCCCCAGATCAATCTGTCGGAAGGCTTGGCCGGGGTGCCGGGCCTGCAAATCCAGAATCGGCAGAACTATGCGCAGGACCTTCAAATATCCAGCCGAGGCTTTGGCGCGCGTTCGACCTTCGGCGTGCGCGGCGTGCGTCTGTATGTGGACGGCATTCCCGCCACGATGCCTGACGGCCAGGGGCAAACGTCCAACATCGATATCGGCTCCATCGACCGTGTGGAAGTGCTGCGAGGCCCGTTCTCGGCGCTGTACGGCAATTCCTCGGGCGGCGTCATCCAGGTGTTCACCGAAGATGGCGCCGCGCCGCCGTCGCTGGCGGCCAGTGCCTGGGGCGGCAGCTACGGCACCTGGCGTTACGGCGTGCGCGCCAGCGGCGCCACGGCCGCGACCGGCGATGCGCGCGTGGGCGAACTGGACTACGTGGTGGACGTGACGCGCTTCACCACTGACGGCTATCGCGACCACTCCGCGGCCCGCAAGAACCTGGCCAACGCCAAGCTCGGCCTGCAATGGGATGACGCCAGCCGGCTCACCATCGTCGTCAACAGCGTAGACCTGACCGCGCAGGATCCGCTGGGGCTGACCTATCAGCAGTTTCAGGACGACCCGCGCGCGGCGCCCCTGGCCGAGCAATACAACACCCGCAAGACGGTGCGGCAAACGCAGGGCGGCGTGGTCTACGAGCGGCAGGTGGACGGGCGCAACACGCTGCGCGTGATGGCCTATTACGGCCAGCGCGATACGACCCAGTACCAGTCGATTCCGCCTGCCGCGCAGTTAGCGCCCACGCAGGCGGGCGGTGTCATCGACCTGGCGCGCCAGTATGGCGGCGCGGACCTGCGCTGGACGTCCGAGCAGACCATGGCGGGCCGTCCGCTGACACTGATTGGCGGTTTCTCATATGACTCGATGCGTGAAAGCCGTAAGGGCTACCAGAATTTCATCGGCACCGGCGCCAATCAGCAGCTGGGCGTGCAAGGCGCATTGCGGCGCGACGAAACCAATACCGTCTACAGCGCAGACCCTTATGTGCAGGCGTCGTGGCAGATGTCGACGCGCTGGACGCTGGACGCGGGCTTGCGATACAGCACCGTCCGCTTCGATTCCGACGATCACTACATCACGCCGGGCAACGGCGACGACAGCGGCGACGCGCGTTACCGCAAGGCGCTGCCGGTGGCGGCGCTGCGCTACGCCGTCAGCTCTGACGTGAACGTCTACGCCTCGTATGGCCGGGGCTTTGAAACGCCCACTTTGAACGAAATCTCGTACCGGCCCGGCGGCCAGCCGGGGCTGAACTTTGGCCTGTCGCCTTCACTCAGCACGAATCTGGAAGCCGGCGTGAAAGCGCGCGTGGCGGGCGGCCTGGCGACAGCCGCCGTCTTTCATACGCGCACCGACGACGAAATCGTGTCGGCCGGCAGCTCAGGCGGACGCACCAGCTATCAGAACGCGGGACGCACCCGCCGCGACGGCGTCGAGCTGGGCTGGTCCGGCGACATCGCCCCGCACTGGCGCACGCAGTTCGCGTACACGTGGTTGAATGCGCGCTACGCCGACGACAGCAGCGGTGATATCCGGGCGGGCAACAAGATCCCCGGCATTGCCCGGCAGGCCGTGTTCGCGTCCCTGGCCTGGGCGCCACCCGAAGGCTGGCAGGCATCCGTTGAAGGCCGTTATCTCAGCAAGATCTATGTGAATGACGCCAACGACGGGGACGCGCCCGGCTATTTTGTGGCGGCGCTCAGCACCGGCTATGTGAAGCGAGTGGGGCCGTGGGAATTGAACGCCTATGCGCGGGTGGACAACCTGTTTGACCGGCGCTATGCCGGGTCCGTGATCGTCAATGAAAACAACGGACGGTATTACGAGCCGGCCGCTGGGCGCTGCGTGGGGATGGGCGTGGGCGCCACCTACCGGTTCTAGCGGACGCGCGTGTCCGTATCAGTCTGGCGTGCCAGCGTAGCAGACGTTGTAGTCTTCGCAGTTTGGGCAGCCGGGGGCGGTTGAAGGCGGCAAGCCCGCGTGTTCGCAAGCCGAGTAGGCCAGGAATTTCTTCCAGCGCAGATTGCGCACGTTGCGCACAACCAGCCCGGGGTAATGGCGCGCCAGCAGGAAGGTGACGTCTTCGCGGCCCGACAGGCCCAGGTCGCGCCACAGGTGGTCGGGCCGTAAGCAGGCGTGCACCAGCACACCCGTCACCCAAGGCGTTGTTTCAGGTTCGGGAGCGCGGTAGGCGTCCAGCAGCACACGCAGCAGCAAGGTGAAGCCGGGCTGCGGATCGCCGCGGCCGCGCGTCACGTAGACAGCATGTTGGGCGATCAGCGGGGCCAGGCGATCTTCCGTCGAAGCCAGCGCGCCCGGAAACAGGTGATCCAGCAACTCGGTCAGTTCTGCCGGACACAAGCCGCTGCGCGACAGATCGTTGTGCGCGAGGCTGGTGCCGATCACCGTAGAGAAGAAGCCGGCGTCCGGATGGCCGGGCGGCGCGTGATGCAGCAGGGCTCGCGCAAACCGTTGAGCCGGCGCGACAAGGTCTGCCGAAGCGGGGGGAGAGGTCAGCACGGCGTCCATGGCGGGGGGCGGAAATCGCAGGTAATTAAGCTGTTAATGAAGTCGCTATGTTTTGAAATATATAACGGAATTTTGAAGACGCCCGCGATATTGTGGACAAAATCGTCTCAGGACATACCCGGGGCAGACGTGGCGGCAGAGGTATGATCAGTGTCCCCGATTTCTCTGATCATCCGCCTCGCATGCCGCGCTTTCGCCCCGTACTGTCCCGCAGCTTTCACGCTGTTTTGCTTGCGCTGGCTGGCTTGGCCGTCACGCCGCAGCCCGTGCTGGCGTCCGATATCGGCGCCGTTATTGAGTCCATCCAGCTGTCGCGCTACCCGCTGCGCGAGCCCGAGCGCCGCGCCTGGGGCACCGAAAATGCCAAGGACGCGGTGCTGGTCGGCCAAATGGAAAACCGCCTTTATCTGTACCGCTACGTGCGCGGCGCGGGCAAGGCGTACACGCTCGACTTCCGTTCGCAGCCGCTGGTGATCGACCCGGCTGGCTGGAGCGCCACGCGCCAAGAAAACGTGCGCGTCCGCTCGCCGCGTGGCGACGAAACGGCGTACTGGGTGGGCTACAGCTATCCGGGCTCGAACGACAACGAGGCCAACGGATTCCTGGTGTTCCCCGACGGGCTGGCCGCCACAGTCCATGCCGACGCGCGCCTGGCCGTCGTGATGGCTGACCGGCCCTGGGACGAGGCC
>CAJYKY010000295.1 GCA_913775005.1 uncultured Achromobacter sp. | reverse complement strand
CGCTACCCGGTGGACTCCCCCCAGGGCACCTCCGCTTTCACAAAGCGCTGGAAGTGCTCGGGCGACCCGCCCACCGGTTCGGAGCCCAGTTCGGCCAGGCGAGCGCGCACGTCTGGCGCCGCCAGCGCGGTCTCCAAAGCTGCGCTCAGGCGCTGCACCCGGTCTTGCGGCACGCCCGCAGGCACAAAGACGCCGTACCAGTTAGTCAGGGCCAGATCGGGAAAGCCGGCCTCGCGCATGGTCGGCACGGCGGGAAACGCATCGGAACGGGCCCCACCTGTCGTGGCCAGCGGCGTGACGCGGCCGGCCTGCGCCTGCGGGTACAGCGCGGCGGTGGTTTCGAACGCCACCTGCACCTGTCCGGCAATCACGTCCATCATGGCCGGGCCTTGGCCCTTGTACGGAATGTGCTGCATGTCGACGCCAGCGGCCAGCTTGAAGAGTTCACCGGCCAGATGCTGCGGGCTGCCACTGCCGCCCGACGCAAAGTTGTACACGCCAGGCTTGGCCTTCAACAAGGCGACCAGTTCGGTGACGGTGGTGGCGGGCACCTTTGGGTTCACATACAGCACCAGCGGCATGGCGGCGACCTTGGCCACGGGTTGCAACGCCGTCACCGGATCCAGCCGCAGCTTGTACAGATTGCGGTTGATGACGATGCCGGTGTTGTTGCCCAGCAGTGCGGTGCAGCCGTCGGGCGTTGCCTTGGCCACGTATTCGGTGCCGATATTGCTGCTGGCGCCACCCCGGTTGTCCACGATCACGGTGGCGCCCAGCGACGCCTGCAAGGACGGCGCCAATAATCGCGCCAGAATATCCGTGGTGCCGCCAGCAGGGTACGGCGATACCAGCGTGATGATCCGGCAGGGGTAGGGTTCCGTTGTTGCAGATGCCGTGTCCGCGTGGGCCGCGCCGAGATGGATCCAGGCCCATGCGCCTAGCGCCAGGGCCGCATAGACGCGGGTCGATGCCTTGTTGTTCATGTTGTCTCCTGCCTGCCTTTTTTGCGGGTTGCGGGCGGCGTCCGGGTGGCGACAGCGGGCTGAGTCAGCCGCCTGGCTCTGTTTGGTTCTTGCCGGACGCGCGGTTCTAGTTAGATATGGTGGCCAGCGTTCAGCCCTGGCGCCGTTGCAGCGTGTGATAACCGTGATCGATCCGCGCTTGCGACAGCGTCTTGCCGGCACGCACGCTTTCAATAATGGCCAGCTCCGCATCGCGAGTGCTCAGCGCCAGTGCCAGCACCTCGTCTTCGCGTTCGGCAGGCACGACCACTACGCCGTCGCTGTCGCCCATGACGATGTCGCCCGGCCGCACGCGCACATCGCCCAGGCTGACGGGGCCGTTCACGTCGTCGACCTGCACGCGGTCCTTGCCGGTGCGCATGAAGCGGCCGCGGCTGTGCAGCGGATACTGAAACTGCGCGGCGGCGGCGGTGTCGCGGCAAACGCCGTTGATGACGGTGCCGGCTACCTCGCGCAGGGTGGCCACTTCGGTCAGGATGCCGCCCCAGACTGTGCAGTCGGTGCGCCCGCCGTTGTCCAGCACCACCACGGCGCCTGCCGGCACGGTGTCGATGAAATCGCCGACGGTGCCGGGCGAGACATCCACGGGCGCGAAACGCAGCGTGAAAGCGCGGCCCAGCAGACGATGCGCCGTGCTGACCGGGCCGATGCCCAGCGCGCTGCCGGGCAGGTTCAGGCGGTCAAGCGCGTCGGAGACTTCCGCCGTGGACAGCTCGTGGAAAGGGGCCGCAATGGGTTTGGCGATTGCCGCCAACGCCGTGGCCAAGGGGGAAGCCATGCTCATCGTCTTGGACTCGTCAAAGGAAAGTCCGACGAATGCTACGGTTGCCGCCCGCACGCGTCCAAGACAGGGAGTTGATGCTTTTATAAGGTTTGCTTATTGCTCATTGCCTGCCCGGCGTACGTCGCCTGGCCCGCGCCGGGCCGGTCAACGGTGACCCCACCCCTGGAAGCAAAATCTGAACGAAATCATGCAGCGCAGGCGACACATCGCCGGCTCGATACGTGCAGGTCAGCGTCGTCAACGCCGCATCATCGCCGCCTTCCAGCGGCAGATACCGCACATCCTGGCGGCCATTGCCCGCTACGGATTCCCCCACCAGTGTCACGCCCAGACCCGCCGCTACCAGCGCAATCGCCGTTTGGATTTCAAACGCCTGATGCGCCACGCGCGGCGTGAAGCCGGCGTCCTGGCACAGCGTTTCGATCAGGCGCGGAAAGTGCGCGCCTGGGTGGCGGGGATACAGCACGAAGGCGTCGTCCGCCAGCTCCGCAATCCGCAGGCGTTTGCGCCGGGCAAGCGGGTGATCGGGCGGCAGCACCGCCATCAGCCGCTCGCGCAGCAGCAGCCGCGTCTCAAAGCCGGGCAGCGGCTGCGCCTGCCTGCCGATGGCAATGTGGATGCGATGCTCTTGCAGCGCGCGTTCGTGTTCCTCGGTCACCATTTCAAACAGCTTCAGTTCCACATGGGGATGCTGCCGGTTGTAAGCCTTGAGCGCGGGAGGCAAGACGCTGTAAATGGCTGACCGCGTAAATCCGATTCCCAGCCAGCCCGTGCGCCCCCGGCCGATATCGCGCACGCCCACCGTGGCTTGCTCGTACTGGGCCAGGATCTCGCGCGCCTGCACGAAGAAATACGCACCCGCATCCGTCAGCCGCAGCGGCCGTGCAGAACGCTCGAACAGCTGCGTTCCCATGTTTTCTTCGATGACGCGGATCTGCTGGCTCAGCGCAGGCTGCGCCACATGCAGCCGCGCCGCCGCGCGTGTGAAGTTCAGTTCCTCGGCCAGTACGGTGAAGAAGCGAATGTGTCGGATATTCAAGAATGTCCCCCTTGGCTGGCGTGGCCCACGCGTACGGCCGTTTTTTCGCTGATTTTATGCGCGTCGCTGCGACCGGCCACTCGTGTCAACTTGGCAGGAGTGCTTACATCCGGTTGAGGACGCGCGGGGTGGGGCGCGGTTAAGGTCTGCGATGGCAGGCACGCTGGCGTGTCGCCCGTTTGGAGTCAGACGCACTATGCATTTCAGGCAGTCACTCAAGACCGCTGCGCGACTTAACCCCTTGTCGCATCGTTCGTTGCACTGGGTTCAGGAGCGCAGCCAGTTCATCAAGGCGATGCTGGCGAACCCTTCTGCGATCGGCGCCATCGCCCCGTCCAGCGCGGCGCTGGCGGCCGCCATTACCGCGCCCTTGCAACCGGCCGCCGGCAAGGTGCTGGAGCTGGGCTGCGGCACGGGCGTGTTCACGCGTGAGATGGTGCGCAAGGGCGTGGATCCATCGAACCTCGTGCTGGTGGAACAGGATGTCGGCATGAGCTCGCGGCTGCGCCAGCAGTTTCCGGGGGCCACCGTGCTTCAGGCGTCGGCCGAAGACCTGTCGCGCCATACGCATCCGGCCCTGGACGGCATCGGCGCCACCATCTGCGGCCTGCCCCTGCGCAACATGAGTTCGGCACACCACGGCCGCTTGCTGGAGGTGGTATTCGAGGCGATGCGCCCCGGCGGGGCCATGCACCTGTTCACCTACGGCATGCGCTGCCCGATTTCGGACAGCGTGCTGAGTGACTTTGGCCTGTCGGCCCGGCGGGCGCGGTTCGTGCCGATGAACCTGCCGCCGGCTTCCGTCTACAGCTTGTCGCGTTTGCGCTGAGCCAGCGGTAAGCCCGCATGCGGCGCCTGCGCGATCAGGATGGAACCCGTGGTGGATTCCGTGCAGTACAGCGTGCGCCGGTCGGCACCGCCAAAGGCCAGATTGGTCGTGGACGCGCCTGCCGGGCTGCGCCAGATCTTGACGGGTTCGGCCCGGTGATTCAGCAACCAGACGTAGCCCAGCCCAGGGTTACAGACCAGCACATTGCCTTCGGCATCCACCGCCAGGCCGTCCGGGCCACTGGGGCCGTATGACGTGAAGAACTGGCTGACCTTACTGACGCTGCCATCGGGCAAGAGCGGCACGCGCCAGACGCAATTGCCGCGCGTCACCGCCAGATACAGCACGCGTTCATCGGGCGACAGCGCCACGCCGTTCGGGCTGGGGATGTTGCACAGCAGCTGATCCAGCTGGCCGTCCGGACACAACCGGTACAGGCGGCCGCTGGGATCATGCAAGCCGCTTTGGCCCTGATCCGTGAAATACAGATTGCCCTGGGAGTCGAAGATCAGGTCGTTGACGCCCTTGAAGCGTTCGCTGTTGCGCCGGGTCAGCAGCGGCGTGATGGCGCCGCTGGCGATATCCAGCGTCATCAGCCCGTTCTTGTAGTCCGTGATCAACAGGCGCTGCGGGTCTAGAAATTTCATGCCATTGGGCTCGCCGTCGTACTGCGCGACGAGCGTCCACTGTCGGTCCGGCGTGACGCGGAAGATGCGGCCCCACGGGATGTCGGTGACGTACAGATTGCCGTCGACGTCAAAGACCGGCCCTTCCAGAAAGGAATCGACCGGCGCGCCGCCCCGGTTCGCATCCGCCCAATCGCTGCGCTCTGGCTTGCGCAGGGCATCGGGCAGGCGGGTCCAGACGTCAAATTCAATGACGTCCGGCGCTTGCACAATAAACATGGTGTGTCTCCCGGGATTATTTCGCGTCAAAGCCGATGTTACGGGCGACGTTGCCCCACATGACACCGCTGTCCGCCAGAATCTGCGCGAACGCGTCGGCGTTGACGGCGCGCGGTTCCGCGCCCATCTTGGTAGCGAAGGTTTTCATCTCGTCCGATGCCATCGCCTTGGCCACTTCGCGCTGAAGGCGCGCAGTGACTTCCGCCGGAGCGCCCTTGGGCACCCACAGACCGGTCCAGTTGACCACGCCAAAATCCTTCACGCCCGCCTCGGCAAAGGTGGGCACATCGGGCAGCACCTCAAGACGTTTTGTGCCGCTGACGGCCAGCAGCCGCAGCTGCCCGCCCTGCACCGGACCCATCACGCCGGTGGTCGACGCGAACTGGAAGTCGATGACCTTGCTCATCACGGCTTGCGTCGCTTCGGCCGCGCCCTTGAACGGCACATGCATGAACTGCGCGCCCGTTGCCAGCGCCAGGCCTTCTGCGGCGAAGTGCGGCGTGGTGCCTGGGCCGCCGGACCCGTAGGTCAGCATCTTGGGCTTGGCCTTGGCCGCCGCGATCAGCGCGTCCAGCGTGCGGTACGGGCTGTCGGCCGACACGGCCAAGGCCATGGGGGCGAAGACGAACGCGGTGACGGGTTGCAGATCCTGCGCGGGGTCGAACGGCAGCTTCTTGAAGATGTGCGGCAGCAGGGAATAGGTGGTGTCGTTGGCCACCAGCGTGTAGCCGTCGGGCGTGGCGCGCGCCACCTGGCTGACGCCGATGGTGCCGGTGGCGCCAGGCTTGTTTTCAACGACGAAGCTTTGGCCGGTCTGCGTGGAAAGCATTTGCGCCATCTTGCGGGTGGCGACATCGACCGCGCCGCCCGGGCCATACGGCACCACGACGCGCACGGGGCGGGTGGGCCAGGTCTCGGCTGACGCTGCGGCCTCGGCGGCGTGGGTTACGGTGGGG
>CAJYKY010000294.1 GCA_913775005.1 uncultured Achromobacter sp. | reverse complement strand
AGCCGAACTCCGGCTCGCAAGCCAACCAGGGCGTGTACATGGCTGTGCTCAAGCCGGGCGACACCGTGCTGGGCATGAGCCTCGCCGAAGGCGGCCACCTGACGCACGGCGCGTCGGTCAACGCTTCGGGCAAGCTGTACAACTTCATCTCGTACGGCCTGGACGAAAACGAAGTCCTGAACTATGCGCAAGTCGAGCAGCTGGCCAAGGAACACAAGCCCAAGCTGATCGTGGCTGGCGCGTCGGCCTACGCCCTGCACATCGACTTCGAACGCATGGCTCGCATCGCCCGTGAAAACGGCGCGCTGTTCATGGTCGACATTGCCCACTACGCTGGCCTGGTTGCCGGCGGCGCCTACCCGAACCCGGTCCCGCATGCCGACTTCGTCACGTCGACCACGCACAAGTCGCTGCGCGGCCCGCGCGGTGGCGTCATCATGATGAAGGCCGAGCACGAGAAGATCATCAATTCGGCCATCTTCCCGGGCATCCAGGGTGGCCCGCTGATGCACGTCATTGCCGGCAAGGCCGTGGCATTCAAGGAAGCGCTGGAACCCAGCTTCAAGGATTACGCGCAGCAAGTCGTCAAGAACGCCAAGGTGCTGGCCGACACGCTGGTCAAGCGTGGCCTGCGCATCGTTTCGGGCCGTACCGAAAGCCACGTCATGCTGGTGGACCTGCGTGCCAAGGGCATCACCGGCAAGGAAGCGGAAGCCGTGCTGGGCCAGGCCCACATCACGGTCAACAAGAACGCCATCCCGAACGACCCGGAAAAGCCTTTCGTGACCAGCGGCATCCGCCTGGGCACCCCGGCCATGACCACCCGTGGTTTCACGGAAGCCGATGCCGAGCTCACCGCCAACCTGATCGCCGACGTGCTGGACAACCCGCGCGACGAAGCCAACATCGCCGCTGTGCGCGCCCGCGTCAATGAACTGACGTCGCGCCTGCCGGTTTACGGCGCCAAGTAAGCAGCATCGTCTTGGTTCGCAAGGTTTTCCTTGCGGACCCCTCAAAGGGACGGCCCCGTCAGGCGCCGTCCCTTTGCATTCGCTGGGGGGCAGACTATGCTCGTTGGCGGACGTGCCGTCGCAGTGGGGCATGAACTAGCCCGTATTGGCGCTATCGTATTGGCGCGACCCTCGGGGCGCGTCGTTACAATACGCTGGAATTTTGCAATCCGTGCCTATAGGGATCACACATGCGGTGTCCATTTTGCGGCCATGCCGAAACGCAGGTTGTCGACAGCCGGGTCTCGGAAGAAGGGGACGCCATTCGTCGTCGCCGCCGTTGCCTGTCCTGTGACAAGCGGTTCACCACCTATGAACGGGTGGAACTTGCCATGCCTTCGATCGTCAAGCGCAATGGCAGCCGCAGCGAGTACGACCCTACCAAGCTGCGCGCAAGCCTGAGCCTGGCGCTGCGTAAGCGCCCCGTCAGCACGGAAGACGTGGACGCGGCCGTGGCGCGCATTGAAGAGCAGTTGCTGGCGAGCGGCATGCGCGAAGTGCCCAGCGAGCACATCGGTGAGCTGGTCATGACTGAACTGCGCAAGCTGGACAAGGTGGCTTATGTGCGGTTTGCGTCGGTCTACAAGAGTTTTGAAGACATCGGCGAATTCGTCGAAGCCATCCGCGAGATGCAGGGGCCGCTATTGCCCGGCAAGCTCCGCAAGGAGTAGCGGTCAGGGCGCCAGGCGCGTCAGGCTGGGCGATAGCGCTTCAAATTTACGCCACACCCGGCGCATGTGCTGCGCCGATCCAAAACCGGATTTTTCCGCCACCCGTTCCAGATCCAAGCGGGTTTCTCGCAGCAGATCGCGCGCCAGCGCGACGCGGATCTGATACAGATAGTCCATCGGCGTACACCCCGCATGTTCGCGGAATAGCCGCGTCAGGTGACGCGCGCTGGTATGCGCCTGATCCGCCAGCAACTGCGCGGACCATGGCGCCGCCGGATTGCGCACGACGGCGTCCTGCACGCGGTGCACGCCGGGATGCATATGGCTGCGATGTTCCAGCCACGGTGACAGCGCGGAATCGGTGCCGGCCCGGCGCTGATAGACGACCATGTCGCGCGCCACTTCACTGGCGACACGCGGGCCGCAGTGTCGGGCCACCATGTGCAACGCCAGATCAATGCCCGCCGTGATGCCGGCGCTGCTGACCAGGTTGCCGTCTTCCACGAAGATCCGGTTGTCGTGCACGCGGGCGCTGGGGTCGATCTGCGCCAGCTGCTCCAGGCACGAGTGATGCGTGGTGCAGTCGCGCTGCCGGGTCAGCCCCGCCGAGGCCGCGAACAAGGCGCCGGCGCACACCGTCATCAACATGAAGCCGTCTGCGGGATGACGCCGTGCCAGCCAGTCGACGATGGCGTGCGCGTCGGGGTCGTCCAGCCGGGTGTGCTTGCCCACCACGCCGGAAATGATCACCAGCGCGTGGGCGGGCAAGACCGGGGGCAGGGGCTGGATGTGCGCCAGATGCAGCCCGGGGATGCCGCTTTCCACGTCTTTCGACGGGCCGCAGAAATGCTGTTCGAACGTGCCGGGACACAGCTTGTTGGCAACCCGGAATGCCTCGGCCGGGCCCGCCAGATCCAGCAGGACGATGCCCCGAGGCAGCACGAAATACACAGGAATCACGCGGCCCTCCGGCGGCTTCAGGCGGCTTCAGGCGGCAAACGCCTCGGCGGCGCGCGCGATCCGGGCAAAGCGGCCCTGCAACACCAGCTCGGTGCGGTCGCGGATATCGGCCGGTGAATAGTGCTTGCCGGATGGGCTTTGCATGGCGAACGTCAGGGTGGCGTCGGTGGGAAACACGACCTTGTAGCCCGCGTCGCTGGCATGGCGCGACGTGGTTTCGCAGCATTGTTCGGTGCGGATGCCGCTTACGACAATGCCTTCAATGCCGTGTTCGCGCAGCCAATCTTGCAGCGTCGCGCCGTTTGCATCTTTGGCGTAAAGCGAGGAATGCACCGTCTTATGGAATACGGCGGTCGGTTCGATGCGCACTTCGTCCAGCGTCTTGACGTGGCCCGAGGCCAACGAAAAGGGGTTGGCGGGGTCATCGGATGGGCTGACGTGAAACACCTGAAGCACCGGCACGCCCTGCGCAACGGCCGTATCGATCAGGCCCTGAATCTGCGAGACGAACGCGGGATACTCCGATTCATCCCAAAACGGACGTTGCCGAAAGGAATGTTGTACGTCGATAACGATCAGTGCTTGTTTCATGTTCCGGGCTCCAGGCCATGGATATCAAGGGAGTGGGGTCATTCTGATCCCAAACTTCCTGCGCGGCGAGATCGTTCAAAGCCAGTCAGCGGCCCAAAACGGACATTCAGCGAGCAGTGCCCTTGTCGCGGTGTCAGCTTACTCCCCGCAGCGCGAACGCGGACATACAATTCCTGCCATGACGACTCCCTCCGAATCCGACGACATCTTCTGGATGCAACGCGCGCTGGCGCTGGCGCAAAGCGTGCTGTACACCACTGCGCCCAATCCCCGGGTGGGCTGCGTCATCGTGCGTGATGGCCGTGTGCTGGGCGAAGGGGCGACGCAGCCTCCCGGCGGACCCCATGCGGAAATCCGTGCCTTGCGGGATGCCGAGGCTAGGCAGGAAGCCGTCGAGGGTGCCACGATGTACGTCACGCTGGAGCCGTGCAGCCATTTCGGCCGTACGCCGCCGTGCGTGGACGCGGTATTGGCCGCCCGGCCCGCGCGCGTGGTGGTGGCTATTGGCGACCCCAATCCGCTTGTCAACGGTCAGGGCCTGGCCCGCCTGCGCGCGGCCGGTATTGCGGTCACGACCGGCGTTTGCGCCGAGGACGCGCTGGCGATCAACGCCGGTTTCATCTCGCGCATGAGCCGAGGCCTGCCGTGGGTGTGGATGAAGATGGCCGCGTCGCTGGATGGCCGCAGCGCGCTGCATAACGGGATGTCTCAATGGATCACCGGGCCGGAAGCGCGCGCGGATGGGCATCGTTGGAGGGCGCGCAGCTGCGTGGTGCTGACCGGAATGGGCACCGTGCAGAAAGACGATCCGCAACTGAATGTGCGCGGGGTGGACACGCCGCGTCAACCGCGCAAGGCGGTCGTGGATGGCCGTTTCGAGATCCCCGAAGACGCGCGCCTCTTTGACGGCACGCCCGTCATCATCTTCACCACCCGTGACGATCCGGCCAAGGCCGCACGGCTGGCTGACAAAAATGCACGCGTGGTGGTGCTGCCCAGCGCAACCCCCGACCGCGTGGACCTGCCCGGCGTGATGCGCTGGTTTGCGCAGGAACAGGTGAACGAGGTGCACGTCGAGGCTGGCGCGGGCTTGAGCGGCGCATTGGTCGCGGCGGGCTGTGTGGATGAGCTGTTGCTGTATCTGGCGCCGGTCTTGCTGGGCGACGCGGCCGGCATGGTGCGCTTGCCGATGCTGGAACACCTGGATGCCGCGCGTCGCTATATGTTCATCGATACCGAGCGTGTGGGGGCGGACGTGCGCTTGCGCGCCCGGGTGGAAGGCACCTGGCGCACCTTGATGCAGCGCGTGGCGTTGCCGGACGCGGCTTAGCGTCTAGCGGCCGGTATTCCCCGAGCCGCCACGCGCCGGTGCGTGGTTGCGCCAGGCGAATACGCATGCGCCGGCCGCCGCCAGCACCAGCAGCGCCGCCGCCAGCAGCACGGCCCCGTGGTCACGCCGCAGCCGTTCCCACGACTTCCACGCCTGCGCATAGTGAAACCATGCGGCGGCGCGGAAGTCCGGTTCGGCGCATTCACGCCCGAAGGTGCCGCTGAACGGCACCTGCGCGCCCTGTTCCACATACCGTAAATACATGGCTGACGCGCGGGTGGGTGCGTCGTCGATGATGTATCGCGTGCCTTGGCAAAGCACGGCCGCAAAGGCCTGCGAGCGGTTGGGAAGCTGACCCGCAGACTGCAAGGCATGGTCCGCCGCGATCTGGCGATAGTGAAAGCGCGCATAAGGCTGGGCCTCGCTGGCGGCGTAGCGCTGGCGTTCGTCGGCGGTGACGA
>CAJYKY010000293.1 GCA_913775005.1 uncultured Achromobacter sp. | reverse complement strand
TGGTGGCGCTTTGATGCGTTGCTGGTTCTTTAGGTGTTAGTGGCGCTTTTGATGCGTTGCTGGTTCTTTAGACGCCCAGCGCGCCGTCGTCCCGGGGTGCGCGGGGAGTCGATAAGCCCGAGGGAATCTGAAGGCAGTTGCCGCAGGCAACAACGAAGATGACAACGGGGTAGTCCGGAGCGAAGGCTCCGGACCGCAATCGTTGACCCGCGCGCCCCGGGACGACGGCGCGCTGGGCGTCTTAAGAACCACCAACGCACCAAGCATCACCAACGCCCCTACAGCCAATGCCGCCACCCCCTCCCCGACAGCCAAAGCCGTTCAGCCTCGCCCCTTATACCCTTTCATTCCCAACCGCCGAATCTGTCGGTGCACCGTCGAACGATCCACGCCCAGCCGTCGCGCGGCTTCCGAGACGTTGCCATTGCACCCGGCCAGTGTGGCGCGCAGAGTTGCTTCTCCGGGGCTGGCCGCCACGCCTGCCGGCGCCAAAGCCTCGGGCAGGTCTTGCGGTTCGATGACGCCGCGCTCGCACAACGCCGCCGCCACTGCCACCACATTGGCCAATTCGCGGATGTTGCCCGGCCACGCATGTGCCTTCAGCGCGGACATAGCCGCGGGTGATAACACCGGTGCGCCCGATTCGTCTTGATGGCGTGCCAGCATCCGCGCGATCAGCCAGTCCAGGTCTTGCCGCTCGCGCAATGGCGGTACCGTCAGCGTCGCGGCGTTGATGCGGTAGTACAGGTCTTCCCGAAAGCGTCCCTCGCGCACCAGCGCGCCCAGATCGCGGTGCGATGCCGACACCAGCGTCAGCCGCAGCGCGCGGGGCGCGTTGGCGCCGATGGGGGTGACTTCGGATTCGGCCAGGACGCGCAGCAAACGGCTTTGCAATGCCAGCGGCATGTCGCCGATTTCGTCCAGGAACAAGGTGCCACCGTCAGACTCTTCGATCAAGCCCTTGCGGCCCTTGGGGGCGGCGCCGGTGTAAGCGCCGGGTAGATAGCCGAACAGTTCGCTTTCGATCAACGATTCCGGAATGGCCGCGCAGTTCACTGCCACAAAGCGCCCTGGGCGGCGGCTGTCGTCGTGGATGGCGCGCGCCAGATATTCCTTGCCCACGCCGGTCTCGCCTTGCAGCAGAATCGGCAGCCCTTGGCGCGCGAGCTTCGCCGCGCGCGCCTGCAATGCCGCCATGCGCGCATCGCCGCCATCCAGCCCTCGCAATGCAGAGGCCGGCGCGCCGCGTACCGCTACCGTGGCGCCGCGCGGGTGCCGGTTGGGTTCGATGGCGTGCGCAAACAGCGCATTGCCGTCGCGCGCGACGATCAGGCGATCCTGCGGTGCGTGGCCGCGTGTGTACTGCGGCAGGTCATCCAGCTGCACATCAAAAAAACGCGTGACGGATTGGCCTATCAGGCTGGCGGGGCGGCGCCAGTCCAGCCCCGCCGCGCGTGCCAGCAGCTTGGCGCCGCTATGCGTCATGCCGAGGATGCGGCCTGAGCCGTCCAGCGAGATCGCCGCTTCCGGATCCACGTCCAGAAATTCTGGCGACCGCGCAAAGCGCAGCACCCATTCGTTGCGCGTGCGCGCCATCAGGTTCGCCAGTTCGATACGGCGGGTCGTGCTGTTGACCAGATGCAGCGCCAGGTTCTGGCTGGTTTTCAGGCTGGGCGAGCTGAGCAAAGAGATGTCCAGCACGGCCGCCAGTTCGCCGTCAGCGTTGTAGATGGGCGCGGCGGTGCAGGACAGCGGCGTGTGGGTGTTGTCGAAGTGATCGGTCTGATGGATGGTGAGCGCTTCGCCCGTCTCCAGGCAGGCCCCCACCGCGCAGGTGCCCGCGCGCGGCTCTGACCATTCCGAACCCAGGTACAGGCCCGCCTTGCGCAGCTTGTCGCGTTGCAGCGCGTCACCCAAAAACTCTACGGTGACGCCTTGCCGGTCTGCCAGCAGCAGCACGTAATTCTGGCCAGCCACTTGGCGGAACAGATGATCCAGTCCACTGCGGGCAATGTTGATCAGCGCTTCGGACTGCTGGCGGTGTTCTCGCAAGCGGCCATCCGGCACGATATACGCTTCGCAGGCATGCGCCGGGTCCAGGCGGTATTGATCCAGGCAGCGCAGCCAGCTGCGCACGACATGCGCGTCGCGTTGCGTGGGGCGGCCCCGGCCCACCTGTTCGATCTCGCGGATATGGGCGGAATGCAGGGATTCCTGACTAGGCATGTCGTCTCCATGGTGCGCCCGATCTGCGCCGGATCAGCGGACCAGCATGCACGGAGACGGCCCCGTTTGTAAATGGTGGATATCCCAGCGGGGCGCCAGAGGCTTACGGTGCGGGGTTGCGATCCATCGAACGCAGCCGCTCGGGGATGCGATAGCGCTTCCCGTCAAAGCGCAGCGTGTGGCGGGTCTTGCCGTCTTCCACCGTCTTTTCCTTGCAGTCGCCTTGCTGCACTGCGGCACGGCTGGCCGAATGTGTTTCGTTGGCGATCAGGTCCAGATAGCCCTTGTTCTTGCCCTTGCCGATGGCCAGGCTAACGGCGCGTTCGTTGAATTGTCCCGCGCAACTCGTATCCCATTCGCCTGCCGAGCGATTGACGACCAGGCCATCGAGCACCATGCGTAGCGCGTCGCCGTCCACCACGAACAACCGCAAGCTGGTTTCACTAAAGGGATTGGCGCGGGATGCGCCTTCGCGTTCGATCCGGATGCCGAACGCGCGACGGTCTTGCGCCACGTCGTAGCGCGCGGTGTCGAACGACAGGCTGTCGATGCGCACGGCGTCGTCGGACATCAGGTCGGGCAATTGCAGGCGTTGGCGCACTTGCAGCGTCTGCCGGTCCAGCACCAACACGTCCAGTTCGCCGTCGTGTCCGTTTTCAGGGTCGGGGGTGTCCTGCATCAGCGGCACGGCCACCAGCAGCAGGTCGGGATTGGCGGGCCAGGCCTTGCACGTCACCGCGAACGGCGCGCCCACGTCCGCGTTGGAGATCGTCACGATGGCGTGGCTGTCTTTCAGGCGGACCCGGCCCTGCGCGTCGGGCTTGTCGTGGTTGTTGTAGACCGCGCGCACGATGCTGGCCGCTTCCGGGCAAGGGCCGGTGGCGGCCTGCGCTGCGCCAGCCGACAACAGGGCGGACAGCGCCAGCGCGCCGGTCAAGCAGGAAAGAGGGCGGGGCATGTTGGGCGGGCAGCGGGCAAGGCGGCCGGAATTCTGGACAGCCAGGATTCTAATCAGCTGCGCCGCAGGCGTACCCGCCTTTCGCTACCGGCCGCTACAGATCGCTACAGGTCGACCCGCACCTTGCCTGCCTGCACCAGCCCCGCCACGTCGCGGATTTCAGCCAGCAACGCCTGTTGCAACTGTGCCGGGGTGCCGCCGGTGGGCTGAAAGCCTTGTTCGGCCAGCTTGGCGTGTACGGCCTCGCTTTGCAGCGCGCGGTTGATGCCCTGGTTCAGTGCGTTGATGGTCGCCTCGGGCGTGCCGGCGGCGCAATAGGTGCCGAATTGGATCTGCGCATCAAAACCGGCAAAGCCGCTTTCGGCCACGGTGGGAATGTCCGGGTACTTGGCCAGCCGGTCGCGGCTGGTGACGGCCAGCACGCGCAGCCGGCCGCCTTTCAAGTAGGGTTCCACCGCCGCGACGGTCGCCACCACCAGCTGGATCTGGCCGCCCAGCAGGTCCGTCATCATCGGGCCGGTGCCGCGATACGGCACATGCAGCATGTCGATGCCGCAGGCGGCTTGCAGCAGTTCGGTGGCCAGGTGCTGCGGCGTGGCGTTGCCGGGCGAACCAAAGGTCAGGCCCTTGGGTTCGCGCTTGGCCTGGGCGACCAGTTCGGCCAGGGTTTTCGCCGGCACGTCGCTGTTCACCGCCACCATGTAGGGCGAGCGCGCAATCGGGCACACAGGCGCCAACTGCTTGAGCACTTCTTCGGGCGGGCGGGCGTAGTAGCGCACCGACGGCACCAGCCCGGCGAACAGCAGCACGCTGCCGTCTTTGGCGCCGTTAGCCGTGTAGTCCGCGCCCAGCATGCCGCTGGCGCCCGGCTTGTTTTCCACGATGACCGAGCGCTCCAGCGCGCTTTCCAGCGTGGCGGCGATGACGCGGCCCAGCACGTCCGTGCCGCCGCCCGGCGGGAAGGGCACGATGACCCGCAGGGGCGCTTCGCGCGCAGCGGTGATCCGGCTGACCGACAGGGCCAGCGGGGCGGCGGCGGCAAGCGCCAGGTGCTTCAAAACGGTTCTGCGATGCATGGTTGTCTCCATCTCCACCCGCTGTCGGGCTTGGGCCGATCGTCTCTGTCAGAGATCGGAAGAGCACACGTCTGAACTCCAG